>CAYJGP010000086.1:0-8811 GCA_964369435.1 uncultured Oscillospiraceae bacterium
GAAGTCTGCTTGCGAGTAAACTGCTTGGAAACGTGCTTACAAGCAAAGACTATGACGTGAAAGTTTCAGAGGTACATGGGATGAGCCAACGCGGTGGTAGTGTTGTTACCTATGTTAAGTATGGCGATATCGTTCATTCACCGACTATTGAAAACGGTGAAGCCGATGCGGTTGTAGCTTTTGAACTTCTTGAGGGTGCAAGATACATCTCTTCATTAAAAGAAGGCGGTGTTTTAATCGTGAATACTCAGCAGATAGACCCGATGCCTGTTATAACAGGTGCTGCAGAATACCCAGATGATTTAGTCGAAAAAATCAAAGAAAAGGGGATTCATGTCATTTCACTTAACGCTCTTGATAAGGCGATTGAAGCAGGGAATACTAAAGCTGTTAACGTAGTTATGATGGGTGTTCTTGCAAAAACTATGGATATACCTAAAGATATTTGGGTTGAAAGTTTAAAGAAATCAGTAAAAGAGCAGTTTATTGATGTGAATTTAAAAGCATTTGAATTTGGATATAGTTGGGGTGAATAATTTTGAAATATTATGATGAAAAAATTGAAACACTAGAAATTTCTGCGATGAAGGAACTTCAATCGAAAAGACTAGCTGATACGGTAAAAAGAGTTTACGAAAACGTTCCTTTTTATAAACAAAAATTCGATGAGATGGGGATTAAACCCTCTGACATTAAATCAATTGATGACCTAGCAAAACTGCCATTTACATACAAACAAGATTTGCGCGATACATACCCATATGGTCTATTTGCGACCGATATGGACGATGTAGTTCGTATACACGCATCAAGCGGAACAACTGGCAAACAGACGGTTGTAGGATATACTGCAAACGATATTGACGCATGGGCACAGTGCTGTGCGAGAGCTATTGTTGCAGCAGGTGGAGATAATAAATCTAAAATTCACGTTTCTTATGGGTATGGTCTTTTCACAGGCGGACTTGGACTGCACTATGGCAGCGAAAAACTTGGTTCAACTGCGATACCGGTATCATCTGGCAACACAAACAGACAGATAAATATAATCAAAGATTTTGGAAGTAATATTCTTTGCTGTACACCGTCATACGCGTTGTTTATCGCAGAAGCGATGGAAGAGATGGGTATTGATCCTGCAGAAACCGAGCTTAAAGCGGGTATTTTCGGCGCAGAACCTTGGACTGAAGATATGAGAGCTGAGATTGAGAAACGACTAAAAATAAAGGCGTATGATATTTACGGTTTATCCGAGATTATGGGGCCTGGAGTTTCTATTGAGTGTAGTGATCAGAGTGGTATGCATGTTAATGAAGACCATTTTGTACCGGAAATCATCGACCCAGATACTGGAGATGTTCTTCCTGATGGAGAATATGGTGAGCTTGTCTTTACCTGTATTACAAAAGAGACTTTGCCTCTAATTCGATATAGAACTCGTGATATAGCAAAAATATGGAGGAGCGAGTGTAGTTGTGGCAGAACACTTATTAAAATGTCGAAACCAAGTGGCAGAACAGACGATATGCTAATAATTCGTGGTGTAAATGTATTCCCGTCACAAATTGAGAGTGTTCTTTTGACAAAATCAAGCGTTGCCCCACACTATCAGATAATTGTTGAGAGGAAAGATAACCTCGATAGAATAACGATTTTGGTAGAGATGGCACCAGAGTTTTTCTCAGACAAGGTAGCTGAGGTTGAGGAGAACGAGAGGAGCTTAAAAGCAGCTATTGAGTCGACACTTGGAATAGCTGCAAAAGTTAAGTTAGTTGAGCCGAAATCTATCCCGAGAAGTGAAGGAAAAGCTGTTCGGGTTATAGATAATAGAAAATAATAGGAGGTAAGGATTATGTTAATAGAGCAACTTTCAGTATTTGTTGAGAATGAAAAGGGTAAGCTTATAAAAATAACAAGTGTTCTAAGAGAAGCACAAGTAGACATTAAAGCACTTTCACTTGCCGATACCGCGGAATATGGAATTTTGAGAATTATCGTTGATGATCCAGAGAAAGCTTTTGAGGCACTAAAAGAAGATGGTCACACCGTTTCTATTACAAAAGTTATCGCTATTGGAGTAAAAGATAGTCCTGGTGGTCTTTGTGGCGCTCTTGAAACCCTTGCAGAAGCAGGTATTAATGTAGATTACCTCTATGCTTACGTTTCGAGAAACAGAAACCATGCTTATGTTATTATCCGCGTAGAGGACAATGAAAAGGCTGTTGAGGTTTTACAAACAGCTGGAATTCGAATTTTGAAAAAAGATGATATTCAGTAGTTAAGAAAAATTTAGCTTAAAAAACAAAGCGCCTGCCCCAAGTGGCGACTAATTAGTCGCCTGCTCTGTAAACAGAGCAAATGCATAAAATGCATTTACTTGAGGCAGGCTTGTTTTTTATGAGAAAACTTAAAAAATAAGCCTGCAATGAGCATAAAATAAAAACACCGTCATTTTTTTTAGATGAAATCATATATTTTATTATGGTGGTGAAGATATATGAAAATAGCAGTGTTAAGAGTTAAAGAAATAGCGATGTCGGTTTTGCCGGTACTACTACTTATGGGTTTTGCAGCATTCACAGGGGATATGGTTAGATTTGATTATGATATGCTACAAAGACCTGATTTTGCGCCTGCAGCACCTGTTTTCTCGCTTGTCTGGTCGATACTATATATATTGCTTATTATAGCGTCATACATAGTGTTTACATCAGAAGAATACACCCAGAGCAACGCGATAATATACTATATAACGATTTTTTTGAATTTTGTATGGTATTATGTGTTTTTTATTCAAGGAAACAGAGAAGGCGCACTTTTGGTTTTAATAGCATTAATACTTGTTTCGATAGTGATGTTATATAGCTTTTTATCGGTAAATATAAAAGCTGGGATATTAACATTACCGTATATAGTTTGGATATTTTTTGCGCTGATATTATCTATTTCTATAAATAAACTAAATTGAAAAAAAGGTTGACTTTTATCTGCCAGTAGTGATATAATATAGCTCGTGACATCGAGCGATCATGGCGGAACTGGCAGACGCGCACGTTTGAGGGGCGTGTGGGCAACCATCCGGGTTCAAGTCCCGGTGATCGCACCAACAGCTTTAAGCTGGTCACAAAAACAAGCTCTAAGTTTTACTTAGAGCTTGTTTTTTTATATCATTTTGATGTAAACACTACATCTTAAATCGTGCTAGTCGAGAAAGTTTTACACAAAGTTTGCTCAAAGTTTTACTAAGGGAGGTTTTCTATGCTCAAGTTTAAGCAAGTGCTATATTATTTAACTAATTAGTCGAGAAAGCTTTATACAAAGTTCGATCAAAGTTTTCAAGTTTTGGTGTTTTCATCCATCTGAACACTTATGCTTTTCAGGATTCTGTGGCTGATTTAAACATAATCACTTTGAGCTTTAAGCGAGATGTGCGCAATCCGAAAAGCTCACTTGTTTTTCTTCTCCATATCAAGTAAAAACTCTTTCATAGTAAGGCCGCCTGCGTAACCAACAAGCTTTCCAGAAGCGCCTATAACTCTGTGACAAGGCACAATTACAGTTATAGGGTTTTTATTATTAGCCATCCCAACAGCGCGGCTTGCTTTTTCGTTTCCTACTGCCACTGCGATATCCTTATAACTTCTAGTTTCGCCATAGGGGATAGAGAGAAGTGCTGACCAAACTTTCTTTTCGTTTACCGTCTAAGTATTCTAAAAGCTGGAGGTATGCTTTATCTGTAAGATTGGTTTTTCGTCCGAAATCAGCGATATTTTCATCGTTGAGCTTTTTAAAATATGTAAGGTGCTCGTTTTCATATTTCATTATAAAATAGCCCATTTTTGTTTCATAAATTGCAAAATCTATCATTGTCTTTTTCCTTTCCTATATGCTGCTGGGGAGATGCCTGTTCTCTCTTTGAAAAATTTATAAAATGCCGACAAGCTGCTAAATCCAACAGAATACGAAATATCTACTAGTTCAGTATCAGTCTGTTCTAGAAGTCGTAGAGATTCGGCATACCTTAAATCATAAGCGTAGCTACTTGGTGTTTTACCATATTCATCTTTAAAAACTTCAACTATGCGTTTGCGCGAAAGTCCAAGTTCATCTATTTTAGAGTTTAAACTACCCACATCTGCAAACATATCATCAATAAGAAGCTTGAGTTTTTCGGCGATTAGTTTCATCGGTTTATAGTCATGAAGGTCGCTTCGGCATCTTTTGCATGCTCTGTATCCAGCAAGCTTTGCCTCTTCTGCTGTTTTGAAAAACTCTGTATTTTCAACTTTTGGTGCTTTAGACTTGCAAGAGGGTCTACAATAAATACCTGTCGACTTAACTGCATAAAAGAACACGGTGTCATAGCTTTCGTCATTTGAAACTACAGCTTCATACATTTCGAGGGGAGTTATATTAAAACTATTATCCATAGCACACCTACTTTCTTTTCATTGATTTAATAATTTCTTTGGTATATTTATCGACTTTTAGGGATTCTCTTATTTTTTGCAAAGCCTTATTATATGTTTCATCATCTAAATTGTTATCCCACAGATACTCCATTGTTTCTTTTGGAAAAGCTACAAAGCAAACCTGTAAACACCATGCAACAGCCATTTTAACATAGTAATCTTCGTGTGTTATTATATCACAGATAAAGAGTATATCGTCTAAATACTGCTTTTCAACGAAATGAAATAAAAACATAACCACTGCAAACCGTATTTCGTACGCTTCATCTGACTGGTGGTAGGATTGCAAAAATTTCCACACTCGTTCTTTATGTAGTCTTGTGACTTTAAGCTCATTACAAAAACTATCACACAGCGACCAATTAGTTATTTTTGGAACAAACAACGCTACCTGCTCTAAGGTAATTTCAATATCCTCATTCATATTGCCAATAATTAGCGCTTTTAGCATCGTTTCTTCAAAATAAATATCTTCTGCATTATCGAGATAATCAATAGGGCTGTCTTTGATTATTCTTTTGGCAATTTTTCTAATTTGAGGAATTCTAACGCCTATAAGGTTTTCGCATCCTGGAATTAATGATGTTGCAAACGCTCTGAACTTTTCTTCACTAATATCAAATAATTCTCGTCGAATTTCAGCTTCTTTATCATACATAATTTTCACCACAACTTTATATATTAATTGCACTCTGTTCCCCTTTATCAAAGTCAACTGTTATATCTATCATAAAACAATAAAAAGACAACTAACTTGAGAGGATATAACATTTAATTTTGAGTTAAAAATACAGAGTTGTTATTAGAAATAGTCGATATTTGCATCAGACTGTTGCTTTACAGTCTTTTTGTTTTTTGGATCAACAAGATCTGGAATTGCACCTGCTGCAATTGCCCATAGATATACGCTTGCGGTTGTACCATAAGGTGAGTATCTTTTTCTGTAACGCTCAAACATCTCTTTCGTAACTTCCTTGTGGCGGTACAGCATACGCAGCCCTCTGTGGATTGCGATATCTCCAAAACTAAAAATATCTTCACGCTGCAAAGCACTTGCAAGAAGCATTTCTGCTGTCCACACACCGATACCTTTTAGTTCGCATAACGTTTTTGTCACTTCAGCATCAGTAAGATTTGGCAGATTGTCTAGATTAATCTCGCCATTGCAGACCTTAAAAGCAAAGTCTTTCATATATTCTGCCTTTTTAAAAGTCGTGCCAAAGGCCTGTATTTCCTCGACTGTTGAGCTATCTATCTTCTCGGCTGTAATATCAGAAAGACCATCATTCATTCGTGCAAAGACAGTTTCTCTTGCCTGTCTTGATACCTGTTGCCCGAGTATCGCCCTTATGATTGCGGTAAATATATCTCTGTCTATTGGTCGTTTCAGCATACCGATTTTTTCAATCGCTTCACCTAACCGTTTATCTTTTTTCTTTAGGTAGTTTATCTCTTTTTCACCATACTCGAAATACATCTCTCCACCCCACTTATTATATCTTTATTTATTATACAGCAAAAAGATTTAGTTTTCTTCCTAAAATTACACATTTAATTTTAATTTAACAAAAAGCGGATTTATTATAAAAGGTTGAGTGTATAGCGATGATAGCAGTTGTGATGTTGTATTTAAAGGTGCATGTTTATTGAGATTGTATGTATACTAAGCGTTGCTAAGTTGTGTACATATATGCTGCTACCTTCAAAACTGTGCTGTTCCAAGTGTTATGTCGCGTCGATTTGAAAAGGGTAAGATTTCTAGAGAAACGCAAAAAAATAAAAAAACCCTGTGAATTTTAAAATTCACAGAGTTTTTTGTTACAAGTTTTTTTACGAATAGCTGAATTAGCCGGTGGATTTTTATTATACTAAAGTGTGAAGTTCATAAATTAAAATACAGATTATATATCATAAACTCCTGTATCTGGTGAAAGCGTTAAATCTTCTGGTACAGCCACAGGCGGTGGAGGAGGGGTTGGCGTCCACTGTGCCGTAAGTGTTTGGAATCCGGTTTGTATCAGCGCTGTATTAAGGTTTGTATTTTGTATTGTTGCGTATATCGGTTCGCTTGTTACAGGGTCAACACCTTGCACATAGCTCCATCCCGAAAAGTTATATCCACTTCTTGTGGGTATTTCAGCAGGTATAAGGCTGGTTGTTAAAAAAGTATTGGTATCATCCTGTTTTGCCGGAATATATGCATATTTTACTCCGTTTGCAAATTCTCCATCGGCGGCATACAGTTCTAAAGGCGCCAATACTGTAAATGGTGAGAAAGGCAGCTCATATACATTTATTTGGTTTATCATTTGTACCCCTGAATATATAATAGCATTTGGCATATACAAATAAAGAGCGTCGCTTCCTCCCACTGTTATATTTCCATTAAGCATCGCTACCCCGTTCAAGGCTAGATTTCTAACGCCATTAGGGAGACTCAGGTCCCCATTTACTATCAATTCACCGGTGTCATTTACATCTATTTGTGAATTAACAGTGCTTAAAGTCAAATTATTATTAAATGTTGCAACTCCACTTATACTTATTGATGACACATCATAATTCAAATCCATAGGAGTATTGCATATCAGCTGTCCGCCGGCCTCAATCGAAAGTATACTAGCACCACCAACTGATAACTCACCGTTTATGGTCACGGTTGCACCATTTGGTATCGCTATATTTGCGTTGGCCAGTAGATCGCCCCCGCTATCTACTGTGATAGATGCACCGTCATTCAGCGTCAATGTTGAATCATCGATATTTAAGCCTCCACCATTCTGAACAATCACCTTACCACCGCTTTGCACATTTAGACTGTAAGGGTCAGCTACAGACATATACACGCTTAATACAAGAGTTACTCCATTTCCCACTGTTAAATCATCTATATAATCTGTGGTTCGAATAGTTTGAGTCAGTGTTACGGTATCACCGGATGCGGCACCGGCAAGCGCTGTTTGTAGTTCGGTAAAGGTGGTCACATCTGTGTTTGCAGCAAATGTAACACTTGGCATCAGAATGGCCACCATCACCACTGTCAAAACAACTGTCAAAAGCTTTTTTTTCATAAATATCCTCCAAATCTGTTTAAATAGCATATTTCTATATATTTTTTATTATACCATATTTAATATTAAAATACACTGCATTTATATTCTTTAATAGATTCGTAGTATTGTATAGTTTTAAAATGTGCAACTAACATAAGACACAAAAACACAGCATTTATCAACAAGATAGCGTGCGGTTTTTATCTATAAAGTAAAAAGGCAGTAAGTGGTAGTTTACTTTAGCATATTTGTTTATATGCATATTTGGTTGAAAAGGATAAATCAAAAAACCGACCTATAATAGGTCGGTTTTTTGTGGTGCGGTTGAAGTGACTTGAACACTCACGTCTCTCAACACTAGAGCCTAAATCTAGCGCGTCTGCCAATTCCGCCACAACCGCATCTCTGGCACTTTGAAATTTCTTTCAAAGTCGGCTTTATTAATATAACAAAATACTGCTGATTTGTCAATAACTATTTTAAAGTTTTTTTGTTTTTTTTAATTTTTATTTTTAAGTTGTAAAAATGATAAGTTATATAGTATAATTATTTAAAGTTATTTCCTTATATAAATTACTGTAAGGTAATTAATTTTAGTTTTATGAGGTGGAAGATGAATAGTAAATGCACGAAATGTAATAGCCAGATTTCAGCAACTGATAAATTTTGCCAAAGCTGTGGAGCTGCAGTTGTTTTTTCTGATACAAGTGGACAAAACAACAATCAAATGTCTGGATTTGGAACAGGTGGTTATAATCCACCACAGGGTGGGGGTTACAACAACCAAATGTCTGGCTTTGGAGCAGGTGGTTATAATCCGCCGCAGGGTGGTTTTGGTGTTCCGACAAATGGTCAGCCAAACGGATTTAACGGCACGGTGAGCGGTAATACATATATTAATCAGGGGAATTACTCTCAAGATGAAAAAATGCAGAAATATGCGTTTATAAGCAGCTTTTTTGACCCCACCGATATCAAATTTCAAGAGCAATTAGTTAATTACCTTGAGGGGAGACGCTGCAAGTTTAATTGGGCGGCAGCTTTTTTCGCAGGTCCTTGGATGGCTTATCGTAAGATGAACTTAAAAGCCTATCTCTACACACTGCTTATGAGCCTTGTTACGGCATTGGTCGCAATAGTTGTTGTTTCTGTGATGTTTGCAAATCTTATTCAGTATATGTTTATTGGAAATATGGACGAAGATGTATTGGCAGTTGCGGCTATTGCTATGTTAGCTGTACTCTTCGGCTTTTTCCTCTATTTTGGCTTATGTGGTTACAAGATTT
>CAYJGP010000087.1:0-4568 GCA_964369435.1 uncultured Oscillospiraceae bacterium
CGCTTCGCTGTGCTTTCTGTGGCGTTGCCACTGCGACTTCGTCGACAAATTGAGTTATATATAAAGTTAAAAATAAAGGGGGATTTATGCGTTCAGTAGGTTTTGACAATGATATGTATTTAAAAATGCAATCGGAACATATTTTAGATAGGATAGGACAGTTTGGCGGTAAGCTCTATTTGGAGTTTGGCGGCAAACTGTTTGATGATTTTCATGCTTCAAGAGTTCTTCCAGGTTTTGAGCCAGATAGTAAAGTGAGGATGCTCACCCAACTTCGAGACTCAGCAGAGATCGTTATTGTTATAAATGCGGGGGATATTGAAAATAACAAAATTCGAGGGGATCTCGGTATCACCTATGATATAGATGTTTTACGACTTATAGACGCTTTCCGCTCGATTGATCTGTTTGTCGGAAGCGTTGTAATAGCGCAGTTTAGCGGACAACCTTCGGCAAATGCCTTTAAAGAAAAACTAGAAAGACTAGGCGTTCCTGTCTTTATGCACTATCCGATAGAGGGGTATCCATCGAATGTTGAGCATATTGTGAGTGAGGATGGGTTTGGCAGAAACGAATATATAAAAACCGAGAGACCGCTCGTTGTTATAACAGCACCAGGTCCTGGAAGTGGTAAAATGGCGACCTGTTTATCGCAACTCTACCATGAGCATAACAGAGGAGTTTCAGCAGGATATGCAAAGTTTGAGACATTTCCTATCTGGAATCTACCGCTTATGCACCCTGTGAATCTCGCTTATGAGGCGGCTACAATTGATTTACAGGATATAAATATGATTGATCCATATCACTTAGAGGCTTATGGCGAAAAGGCTGTGAATTACAATAGAGATATTGAAGTTTTCCCTGTTTTAGCTGCAACTTTTGAGAAGATTTACGGTGAAAACCCATATAAGTCACCAACAGATATGGGTGTTAACATGGCTGGTAAATGCATTATAAACGACGATTATTGTTGCGATGCATCAAAAAGAGAGATACTGAGAAGATATTTCCAAACACTCGTTATGAAAAAACAAGGGAAAATTTCGGCCGAGAGTGTAAGCAAGATGGAAATTCTGCTAAATCAAGTAAAGCTAACTCCGCAGAATAGAAAAGTTTCGGTTGCGGCAGAAGAAGTTGCACAGAAAAACGGCCTTCCAGGTGCTGCAATTGAGCTTCGTGACGGCAGAATAATAACAGGCAAGACAAGTTCGCTTCTTGGTTGCAGTGCGGCGGCGCTACTGAATGCGCTGAAAGCTGTGGCGAAGATAGACGATGATATAGACCTTATAGCGCCAGAGATTGTGAAACCAATTGGTGAGCTTAAGACAAAGCATCTAAAGAACAGAAACCCAAGACTGCATCTCGATGAGGTGCTGATAGCGCTCTCAATATCGGCGGTGACAAATAGCAATGCGAAAAAGGCGATGGACAAACTCTCAGCACTTGAAGGGACAGAGGCACACACAACCGTTATACTATCGCAAGTCGATGACACGGTATTTAAAAAGCTTGGTATTAACCATACAAGTGATCCAAAATACCAGTTCCCAACCCTATACCATAAATAAATTTTAAATAAAGTCCGAGTGAAAATGAAAAAATCCGTGTAATCCACGGATTTTTTGTTATTTATCTTTAGTTTTTTGTATCGCTATTTTAAATATTTTATTTAACGCACAATAGTTATTTACACCTATATCTCAAACCCGAGATCGCCGTATTTTGCGAGAATATCGTTTATATTGTTCATTGTTTCCTCATCGGTTGTGAGTGAAGTTTCGGTGCCGTTAAATGTTCCGCAGTCTGAGTGGTAATTTACCTCTTTTCCGTCTGTAGTTACTATTTTAATATCGGAGAGGCAATCGGAGATGCCGAAAGACCATTTACCTGTGAGAATAGCTTCTATTGCCTTTGCTTCGTTCTCGGTCAGCTCAAACATCTCACCTGTGTTTATAAATTCAATCATAAGCGAGCTTGTTTCGGTAGTGCTTGCGCCACTACTTTCAACTGCATTTGGATCGCTGTAATTGACAAACGAGATGTTAAGGTCAACAGGACCTTCAATTCCATCGACCTCTCCGTTTGCAGTATACTGCCACATACTGTAATCATACGGGAAGAAAGGCTGTCTGAAATACTGAGCAAACCACTTATCGTAATCTTCGAGGCGATTAAGCTCGAGGTTAAACATCATCCAACCGATATTGCCATAAACAACAGGGGTGTATCCTGCCGCTAAAATCTCTTCGCAAAAAGCTATTGTTATATCAGTTATTTCAGTTGCAGTGAGATTATTTGTTCGAGCATTATCGTCATAGACTTCTTCCATATCGAAAACAATTGGGTAGGTAACATCATAATTTTTTATATTCTCTATAATAAAGTTTGCCTCTTCTCGAGCTTCATCTTCGTTTATCGCCTGTGAGAAGAAATATACACCAACATCAATACCTGCAGAGGTTGCACCATCTAGGTTGTTTAGAAACTGCTCGTCTATATTTATATCACCAGAAACATATCCACGATACCCAGCGCGTATAATTGCAAACTCAATATTTGCAGGGTCACTTGCAACAGCTTCCCAATCGATAACTCCCTGATAATATGAAACATCTATACCTGCAATAGAATTATAGTTTGTATCGTTGTAAACTTTAAATCCGTCCACAGTTTCCATATTTGTATAGTCATAATTTGATAGAGAGAGGGTATCATCTATTGGAAGATATAAAATTTCTCCACCGAGTTTTACAACTATTTCATTTGGGAAAAATCTTTGAAGATATTCTATTGAAATATTAAGCTCTTGAGATATATCTTTAAACTGTTCGACAGTTATTAAGTCTTCTTCGTCAACAGCTGAAATGCCTTCTTCTGGATTTAAATGACTATTGTGGTTGTCGAGTTCAATTTTTGTGTTATAATATAAATTATAGATAAATAAAATAGCTATAAGAGAAATAGCTAAAAATACCGATAATATTATTATAACGACCTTTTTGTTCATAAATTTTCTCATAATTCCTCCTATATTATATATTGTATCATAAAATATGATAGATATGTTACTCAAAATGAAAAATTGGTCAAAAAATGCAAATAACAAAAAAATAACATATTTTAGTCCTTTTTTTTTCAAACAATAGGTATATTATAAAGTCATAGAAAGGAAGTGCCTAATATGAAAAACGTTAAAACTTCAACAATAGCTGTTATTTCAGCGTGTACAATATTGCTCTCAGGGCTTTTTGGATTTGGAGGTAGTTATCTTGCGATGAACTACTTTGATGTCCGAGACGATGAGAATTTCGCAGTCGACCCAACATCTTCTCAGTCGCCTATTGAAGGACACGATACTTCGCAGTTCTATAATACTCAAGAGATTGCAGAGCTAGTTGGCGATACCGTTGTTTCTATCGAAACTGAAATCAGCAGCAGCGGTATGTGGGGATACGGTGGAACAGGTAACGGAAGCGGCGTTATAATAAGCGAAGATGGACTAATTGTTACAAACCACCATGTTATAGAAGATGCAAATAGTATCCTTATAACAATGCTCGATGGTACCGAGTACTATGCTGAACTTATCGGAAGCGATGAACAGACTGATGTTGCAATACTAAAAATCGATGCAACAGGACTTCCTTTTGCGACGATGGCAGATAGCGATGAACTAGTAGCAGGTGAACCAGCTATAGTTATAGGAAATGCTCTAGGGTATCTTGGAGGTTCGGTTACTTCTGGTGATATTGCTGCAACTGGCAGAACTATCGATGTTGAAGGTCTTGTGATGGAAGATCTTATCCAACTATCAGTTAGCATAAACGGCGGAAACTCAGGTGGCGGCGTGTTTAATGAGCATGGTGAGCTTGTTGGTATAGTAGTTGCGCGAAGTGTTGCAGATAATGCCGAGGGCGTTGGATTTGCTATCCCTATAAACACAGCTTCAGCAGTTGTCGACGATCTTCTAAACCAAGGATATGTCTGTGGTAGAATCAGAATTGGTATCTATATGAACGAAGTTCGAGATGTCGATACAGCAAGACAGCTTGGAGTGAATGAATACGGCGTATATATCACAGAGGTAGAAAATCCAGATAGTGGATTTATGCAGATGGATATGCTTGTATCATTAGATGGCGTTGACATCGAGAGTATCGACCATTTCCTTGAAATGCTTCATGAAAATGAAGTTGGAGATGTTGTCACATTTGAAGTAGTGCGTGATAATAAAATAATATCCTTTGAGTTGGCACTGCCAGAATATCAAGGATAACTAAATAAGTAGCGAAGACCGAACAAATTTCGAAAGGGTTTGTTCGGTCTTTTTATTTTGCAGATGAAGAAACGGTGGGGGATGAGAGGAATATGTTGCGCTGTTTATTTGGTCACATGTGGTGGGTTTTGCGGCAGGTTTGCACCACCCGCACCAAACGCAGTATGCGTTTGGTAGCCACTAAAGTGGCTACCAAGCCGATCCGCAATCGGCTTGTGCGGGCGCCGCAGCCCCCGAGCATCAGACCCCTGATACCTAATCCGCGACCCTCGAGCCACCAAACCCAAAC
>CAYJGP010000087.1:4668-5856 GCA_964369435.1 uncultured Oscillospiraceae bacterium
CCACCAAACCCAAACTCACAGCTCCGTAGCTCTCGACCTTCAGAGCCACCAAACCCAAACCCACAGCTCCGTAGCTCTCGACCCTAGACCCACAGCGCACAAGCCCCACAACTAACCTGAAAATCTACGCCCTCAAAAACCGTAGCTCCAATCCGCAACCCAAAAACCACACCCTAATCCGCAGACCAGCGCCCCACGAGCATCCCCCTCCAACCACTTCTCCCAAAAAAGCTAGCTTTAAATGAAAAATATAAGCAGCAACAAACGGTAAACGCCAGAGTAGCAGAAAAATATTAAAACAACAACTGATTAAACGTTTTAATAAAAGAAATAACGATAACCTGTATCTTTAACTTACAAAAAGGGAAATAGAAATATGTTTAATTTCGACAAAATCTTTTCCGGAACCTATGACAACTTTTCCAATACTCACACTTTATTTTTCTGTACAAAGCGTGTAGAATTATAACATAGATAAGAGGTATGACCTCATATTATATAGGTTACTTGAAATTATCTATAAAAGAAGAAATATGCAATAGCTTTTGAAGAGTATTTAAAGATAGCCAAAGATCAAACTTAATTATATTTATAAATTTTAGAGGTGTTAATTATGAAGATGTTACTGAAAAATGCGTACATACTCACTATGAATGAGAAGAGAGATGTCTACACAAAAGGCGATATCCTAATAGAGGATGACAAAATAATTAATATCGGAAAATTTGAGATTGAAAGCGACTGTGACGAGATAGTCGATTGCACTGGAAAGATTGTTATGCCAGGACTTGTAAATACACATATCCATACAAGTCAGCAACTTGGACGAGGACTTGGTGATGATGTTGATATACTAACATGGCTTCACAAAAGAATTTGGCCATACGAGAGCAGTTTAACAGAAGATGACAGCTATCTATGTACCCTTCTTTCATGCGTTGAACAGATAAAATCAGGAGTAACATCATTCTGTGAGGCTGGTGGACAGCATGTTTCTGGTATGGTTCGTGGTGTGAGCGAGGCTGGAATTCGTGCGATACTGACAAAATCAGCAATGGACAGCGGCGAAGGTCTTCCGAAAAATTGGCAAGAAACCACCGATGAGGTGCTTGACATTCAAACAGAGCTTTTAAAGAAATACAGAGGAGCTGCTGATGGCAGAATAGATATAGGATATGGTATCCGCAC
>CAYJGP010000087.1:5866-8764 GCA_964369435.1 uncultured Oscillospiraceae bacterium
ATATTTAATGCAACAGACGATATGCTACTTCGCACAAAAGAGCTTGCAGATAAACATGACGCTATTATCCAGATGCATGTTGCAGAGGCGAGAGAAGAGATAGAGTATGCAAAAGCGGTTCGTGGAGATACAACCGTTGCTCATCTAAACAAGCTCGGCATACTAGATAAAAACCTAATAGCAGTTCATGCTGTATGGATGAGCGATGAAGAAGTTTTGATGTTTCGAGATAAAGGGGTAAAGGTTTCGCACAACCCAGGCCCTGCGATGAAAGGTCTTGGATTTGCAAAGGTACCGATGATGCTTGAAAACGGAATATGTGTAACACTTGGAACAGATGGTGCCGCTTCAAATAACAGAACAGATATGGTATCGGAGATGTATATAGCTTCACTTATTCATAAAGGTAGAATGAATGATCCAAGTATAGTACCTGCTCAAAATGTGCTTTCAATGGTAACGATTGACGGCGCAAAAGCACTTGGACAGGATAAAAACTATGGTTCACTCGAAATAGGCAAGAAGGCAGATATGATTATTATCAATCCAAAATCTGCAGGCATGTACCCACTGCACGACCCTATAGCAAACCTTGTTTCCTCAATGCACCAATCGAATATAGAGAGTTCAATCTGTGATGGAAAATGGATTATGAAAGATAGAGTTGTCCTCACGATAAATGAAAAAGATATAAAAAGAGCGGCAATGGAGAGAGCGGATGCACTTCGAATTAATGCTGGAATTGTTCTACCAGATAGAATGACAGTAGTTTATTAAGAGGAGATAGGTAATGAGAATTTTATTAAAAGACGGATATATCGTCACAATGAACGAAAAACTCGAAGTATATACAAAAGCAGACATTCTAATAGAGAATGATAAAATTGCAGATATCGGACAGATAGATGCAAAAGATTGCGATGAGGTTGTAAATTGCGATGGAAAAATTCTAATGCCAGCACTTATAAATACACATGTCCATACAAGTCAGCAGCTCGGACGCGGACTTGGTGATGATGTTGGCCTACTAACTTGGCTGCATGAGCGCACCTGGCCCTATGAGAGCAACCTTACCGAAGAAGATAGCTATGTTTCAACTCTTCTATGTGGTATTGAGCAGATTCGCTCAGGCTGTGTATCGTTTGCAGAAGCTGGTGGACAGCATGTTTCTGGTATGGCAAAAGGTATAACCGAGATTGGTATGCGTGCAAAACTTGCAAAATCAGTTATGGACTGTGGCGAGGGGCTACCTGATATCTGGAATAAGACAACTGCAGAAGAGCTTGATGTACAGACAGAGCTGCTCAAAAAGTATAAAGGTGCAGCAGACGGCAGACTTGATTTCTGGTATGGGCTTCGTACAATTTTTAATAACTCAGACGAGCTTATCATAAAGACAAAAGAGCTTGCAGATAAATATGATACTAGAATTCATATGCATGTTGCAGAAATCGAGGAAGAGGTATTGTTCGCAAAAGAGACAAGAGGTGCTACAACAGTAACGCACCTTGATAATCTCGGTGTTTTAGATGATAAATTCCTTGCAGTTCACACAGTTTATCTAACAGACGATGAAGTTCGTATCTTTAGAGATAGAAAAGTTCCCGTTTCGCATAACCCAGGTGCCGCTATGAGAGTTTTAGGATTTGCAAAAGTTCCAATGATGGTCGATGAGGGAGTTTGTGTTACTATTGGTACCGACGGTGCTCCATCGAATAACAGAATGGATATGATAAGTGAGATGTATTTAGCATCTGTTATCCATAAAGCAAATAACTTGCGCCACGATGTTACGAATGTAAACGATATGCTAAAGATGGCGACGATAAACGGAGCAGTTGCGATTGGAGATGAGAAGATTTGCGGATCACTTGAAGTTGGCAAAAAGGCAGATATTATAGTTATCAACCCAGAAGTTTCTGGAATGTACCCACTTCATGACCCTATAGCAAACCTTGTATACTCGATGCACTCAGAAAATGTTGAGAGCTCAATGTGCGATGGCAAATGGCTTATGAAAAACGGAATAATCTTAACGGTAAATGAAGAAGAAGTGCTAACCGAAGCACAAGAGAGGGCAGATGCTATTCGTGCTCGCGCAGGTATAAAGCTACCCTCAAGAATGAATATTGTTTTTTAATAAGAGCAAGGTGCTTTTATTGTAATAAAAGGAGGATATATGAAAAAGTTTTTAAGTTTAATGTTAGTTCTTGTTTTATCGCTCTCGCTTGCAGCGTGTGGCGGTAGCGGTGATAGCGAAAGCTCATCTGTACCAGCAGATGATAGCAGTAGCAGCAGTGAGGCAGGCGGAGATAGTGCAGAGCCTTTAAAAGTTGCTCTTTGCCTAACAGGAGCTGTCAACGATATGGGTTGGAACCAAGCAGCGTATGAAGGTCTTTTGGAGATAGAGGCTACTTATGGTGCAGAAATCGCCTATACCGAAAACTTAGAAGTTGCAGATATGGTAGCGGCTTTCACCGACTACGCAGCATCAGGTTACGACCTTGTTTTAGGACACAGCTTCCTATTTAGCGATGTTGCTCTTGAAGTTGGACCTCTATACCCTGATACAAAATTCGTAGCTATTGAGGGCAGTGCAGGTGAAGGTGATAACGTTGCATCGTACGTTATGAAAGTTGAAGAGTCTGCTTATGTGCTTGGTATAATTGCAGCTAGCATGTCAGAGACTGGCAAAGTTGGAATGATAGGTTCAGTTCAAGGTCCATCAATCATTAAAATTATAAATGCATTTGAAGATGGTGCAAAATCAGTAAACCCTGATATCGAGTACTCAACAGCATGGACAGAATCATTTGTAGACACAGCAGTTGCAAAAGAAGCTGCAGTTGCTATGATTGAAAACGGCGTTGACATAGTTGCTCATTGTGCAAACGCTGC
>CAYJGP010000088.1:0-2489 GCA_964369435.1 uncultured Oscillospiraceae bacterium
CGACTGCTTCTCGGTGCCAACAATAGGGCTTACCTCTGTTGTTGTATCGACCCTCATCATATGGATAGATGGTGCTGATGCCCGCAGTTTAACCCCATATTTACCGCCTTGGCGTACCATCTGCGGCTCTTCAAGGCTCATCTCATCCATTGAGGGCATAACTATCCCATATCCTGTTGCGTTGACTTCATCAAGTGCATGCTTTATTTTATCATACTCTCGCTTCATACTAGCAAGTGAGGTTAGGTTTTTTATAAGGTCGGCTTCGCTCTTTATATCCATCCCTGAGAGCTCAGAGAGCGCATTATAGAATAGGTGTGGGTGAATTTCAATCCCAACTTTTGCATTTCCAGCGCCGAGGTCGATGTTCTCAAGGTGGGTGTGTTTAACAAATTCGCACTCATCAATCATCTCAATATGCTCTGATACCTCGCCTATCTTGTGGACAGATAGCGCCGCTTCATATACAGCATTATAGATAGAGTTTTTTATCTCGTTATCGGGCGAGAGGGTTGAAATCCAGCTCGGCATATCTATCTGCATCTCGTTTATCGGAAACTCATATAGAATTGATGCCATAATCTGTTTTATATCCTCTTCTGTGAGGGTGAGACAATCGATAGCAAGCACCTTTGCTCCATATTTCTCCTCGATCTCTGCTATAACCTGCTGACAACGCTCACCCTCGGGGTCGGTTGAGTTTACAAGTATTACAAATGGCTTATCTATTCCTATAAGTTCATTTATAACTCGCTCTTCAGCTTCTGCATACTCATCTCTTGGGATATCGGTAATAGAGCCATCGGTTGTTATAACAAGGCCTATAGTGCAGTGGTCGTTTATAACCTTTGAAGTTCCGATTTCCGCCGCCATATTAAATGGAATTTCTTCTGAGTACCAAGGGGTTGCAACCATTCGAGGTGCATTGTTTTCGATATATCCGATTGAACTCGGTACTATATACCCAACACAATCGATAAGTCGAACATTCATCCGAACATTTTCCTCAATAAAAATCTCAACACCATTTTCAGGGATAAACTTAGGTTCGGTTGTCATAATAGTTCTACCAGCTGATGATTGTGGTAGTTCATCGATTGCTCGCTGCTTTGCATATTCATTTTTAATATTTGGCACGACCAGTGAGTCCATAAAACCTTTTATAAACGTTGATTTACCAGTTCTAACAGGCCCTACAACGCCTATATAAATATCGCCGCCTGTTCTCTGTGAAATATCATTATAGAGTTGTTTTTGTTCCATAATAGTCTCCTTTTCTGCCGCTTGCAATATCTTTATAACCTCACATTCGCGGCAAACGGAGATTTGATTTTAATTTATTTAACCGATTGTTATAAGTAGCAGTTTTCTCTCTTCCAAAATGTCATCGGTAAGCAGATTTTCACTCATAATCTTATCGATATTTGCGTTGTATCTCTTTGCAATATCCCAAATATTCTCACCGGCTGTGCCGTAGTATAAGACAAGTGGGGTTTCGATTGCTTGCTCTTTTGCCTTTTCATGATCAAGTAGTACATTTTTAATTGCTACTGCCTCGATAATGTCGAATGCAAAACCATCGACAGACATTTTAACTGTTACATCAATAGCATTAGTAGCTTCACTATTAAATGAAACATCATCTAGTGATAGATTATATATAGCATAACATTCACTGCCCTCACTATTGCATCCAAGCGGCAGTTTAAACTCAACCTTTGAGCCCACAGCTTCATAGTTTCCCTCTTCATTTAAAACAATAGCGCATAGATTTGCCTGAACAAAAAGCCTGCAGTCGTTCTCGAAAAACAGATATTCACTTTTAATAATGTCAACATCTACAGATAAAACATTAGCTATAGCACTATTTGAAACTATCTTTGTCTTATCTGTAAAACTGTCGTTTATCTCACCTATTATTTTTGAAAGATTAAACTTCGAGTGATCAAACTCACACTCGCACTCCATTGAATATCCGTCTGTATAATATGTTACACAGTCACTTGCGATAAGAACTAAGTCACTATCAAGATTTAACTCTGCACAGAAATACAAATCGTTGCCATCAAGCAAAAGGTTATACTCTTCATTTGATAGATTGAAGTCAACAAACTCTTTCATTCCATCATCAGCCGCGTAGTCAAAAACCTGTGTAAATGGCAGATTATAGTTGTACTTATTTATTTTACCATCGTCGATTATATCTGTTTCAATAACAAAATTTCCTTTAATAATCGTCTTGTCTTGTGTCTTTCTAATATCTATTAACTCTACTTTTGTATTTGTAGAAGCTATTTCACAAACAGATAGATCTTCACCAATAAGAAATTCATCTTTAATTGTCAATGGTTTGCTTATGGTATCAAATATATAGTCTATCTCTTCAGTTCTACTTTTAAGACAGAGGTTATCATCTTCACTTTTTTTATAAAAGATTATCGGCTCCTCAGCTATACCTTTAGCATTTATGCTAACAGCGCCCTTAAAAT
>CAYJGP010000088.1:2499-8624 GCA_964369435.1 uncultured Oscillospiraceae bacterium
TCAACCCTTCTGTTGTTTAATAGCCTGTGGTTTAGGTAGTCTACTTTTGATTCGATAAAAACACAGCGAACATCAGTTCTATCTATTTTTTCGGTATTTGAAAAACTCTGATAAAACCGAAGTGTCTTAGTTTTGCTTCCATCGTCATAACTATAAACTACCTTTATTGTTACAACACCAGTAACAGTTAGCGTGCTATTGTCGTAGAGTTTTGAGAGTTTCACAGTGCCTTTTGCACTTATTATCTCATCAATATCCGGAAAACTATCCGGAATATAGGCATCGAAATCAAGCGGCACCTCAAATGTTGCTAAGTTTACAAGGCTTTGTGAGCGCATAGTGTCCATCCTTTTCTCCATATTTATCTCCCCTTTTATTTTTCTATTGAATGTATATTAGAAAAGATGCTACACTATGCAAGATTATAGAAAAAGAGAAAAAACCCTTCGAATTACCGAAGGGTTTTTAATTAAATATCTTTATTCACTTTAAATATCCATCTTAAAATAGGAGCTAGAATTTTCGGGCTTTTGACTACAACAATCTTCATAAATATACCACCTCAAAACTTAATTTTGCAAAACAGACCGGTAAGTACTAAGATTACCGCCGCCAAAAAAAGTATGAATTTAAATGGTAAAAAATAGAAAAAAAGTATTCCCATCCCTAAACAAATCGCAATTTTTGAAAGTATAGAGTTCTTTTTCTTACAGCACATAACCTTTCCTCCTTTGGTCTTTACTCCATTATACGCCAAAAGAGAAATTTGGTTCATTTAGTTAGAATAATTAAGAGTTTTCCCTCTATTACACTAATTTTACCGCTATTTTCTAAAAATTCATTGCTAACACCAAGTGGGAAACTGTCACTTAATATAGCATTATCTAGAGTATATTTAAGTCCACGAATTGTAACTCCTTTAGCTGTACCACCATAGGAAAAAACCGAAATGTATCTGTAATCATTATCATTTTCAAGAGCAAGATCAGCGCTATCAAGCAAAATAACTTTACAATCATCTGAGGTTAAAATACCAGATGCGTCTCTCTCATTTAAGTAGTTAAGTGTTTGAATATTAGCAACAGTATGATCAAGTCTGCCACCAAGGCAACCGTATAAAACAAATTCGCGAAAGCCTCGTTTTAGCCCAATATTAATAGCGGCAATAAGATCCGTTTCATCTTTTTCAGCTGATAAAACAATATAATCTTTTGAAACTTCGCCCTCATACGAGTCAAAATCTCCAATTGCTAAATAGTTTTCTATCCCAAATTTTTCCGCTATTGCAATACCACCATCAGCACAAACTACAAAGTCATCGGCAAGTATATCTATCTTGCTTGGCATATCTCCTGCACCAAAGATTAAACAACGATTCATCTGCGTTCCCACTCCTTAATTTTTGCTGCTTCATCATATAAAATCTTGTAGTTTTCAAATCTACCAATGCCAATTTCACCACAACCAACTGCCGCTAAAACAGCACAGCCTTTTTCGCTGCGATGGCTGCATCCTGTAAATTTACAGTTATCTAAATAGTTTGCAAACTCTGGAAAAGTAAGTTCCAATTCCTCTTTCTTTATTAGCTCATACCTCGCCGTGTCAACAGAGCCAAAACCTGGAGAATCGGCTATATACCCGCCACATTTAAGCGGAAATAGCTCAACTTCTCTCGTTGTGTGTCTACCACGTCCTAATTTATCGCTAATTTCACCTATCTTTGTCATATCAAAACCTACGATATTGTTTAGAAGCGTTGATTTGCCAACACCTGAGTTTCCACAGAATGCGGATATTTTACCTTCAAGAAGTGAAAGAAGCTCTGAAATATCTTCTTTCTCTGTATTATCTGTTAATATTATTTTGTATGGGGTTTTGTTGTAATGCGAATATATTTCATCATGGCTATTAAGGTCCGTCTTTGTAATGACTAAAATAGGGGTAATTCCTTTATACTCTGCAATAGAGCAGATTTTATCAATCAACAACAGATTTGGTTTCGGCTTCGTTGTACTCACAACAATAACAAGATTATCAATATTCGCAACAGCCGGTCTCACAAAACTATTTTTGCGCTCTAAAATCTCATCGACGACTCCTTCTTCCATATCCTCAGTCTCGATAACAACACAGTCCCCGGCAAGCGGGGTCTGCCCATTTTTACGAAATATACCTCTTGCTTTGCATTCAACGGTACCGTTATCGGTTTTAACATAGTAGAACCCACCGATGCCTTTTAAAATTACTCCGTTTAATCTCATATTATCTTACGGTGTTGACGATTCAGGAGTTGATGAACTGCTTGAATCCTCTGGCGCACTAGAAGAAGAGCTTTCTGAATCTTCATCTGCTGGTTTTTCATACCCTAGTCTGTAGTCGAGAGTTTTTGAAACAGCCCCTACTTCATAGTTCACATTATAATGCATATAATCTTTGTCATCATATAGGATAACAAGTGTTCCGGTACCTTGACCTGAAATATTAACCTGCCAGTAACGAAGTCCATCTTGTGTTGGCAGTGAAGATATAAGAACATTAGCTTCTGAAACAATAACACCATCAACATAAGCCTTTAGATTAGCTGTTGGGTTGAACGGATTATTTGGCATCTCAACAAGAACTGTCATACTCTGGTTTGAGCTTCCGCTACTAACTGTAAAATCTATCTGCGTATTTTGAGCTACAATAGAATTTGCATCTATTGATTGAGTTATAACAGTACCTATTGGTTGATCGCTGTCTACAGTTGTTATCTCACCTGCACGAAGTCTGTTTCTTGTGAGGAAAAGAGCAGCGTCATTCTGATTCATACCAATTAAATCAGGTACGGTTGCTGTTTTATTTTCTTCTCCTGAACTTACATAAACAACCACTTCTTCACTGTAACTAATAGCAGTTCCAACGTCTGGGTAGGTTCTCATAACCTCACCAACTTCAATATCACTACTGCTTTGATATTCTATTCTGCTTGCAATTCCAAGCTCTGATAGTATACTTATAGCGCTACCTTCGGTTTCACCTACGATATCAGGGACATTAATAGTAGAAACACCAACGCTTATTTTAACTTCAATTGTAGAGCCTGATTTTACAACCCTGCCCTGACTTGGGTAATGCTCTATTATTGTTCCTGGTGGATAATCTTCACTTTCACCTTCACCTGTTATTTCAAAGTTTAAGTTCTGATATCCTTCAAGACGACCAACCTCTTCAACTGTCATACCACGAAGGTCTACAAGTGTTATGTCCGGATTATTTGAGAATGCATCTGAAATAACCCCGAAAACAAAAATTCCAGCAACTAGCACACATGCTCCTGCGATCGCAGCTAGTATTGTTATTATTGGGAAAGGTTTCTTTGTATCTTCCTCTTCGAAATCATCACTATCAATATCAACTGGTTTGCTTTCTTTTTTAATCTCTTTTATAACATCAACATACTTCGTTCCCTCTAGTTCATCATTGTTTAAGTATTTATATTCAAATGATATAGATGGGTCTTTTTTAAACTTATCGATATCTGAAATTAACTCCGCTACATTTTTATATCTCTTCTTCGGATCTTTCTCCATAGCACGAAGGGTTATTGCTTCGAGTCCTTCAGGTATTGAAGCGTCTATATCGCGCGGTTTCTTCGGAGTTTGTGAAATTTGCAATATAGCAACTGAAACCGGAGTATCTGCGTTAAACGGTAGCTCTCCTGTTAGCATTTCAAATAGCATAACACCAATAGAATAGATATCGCTTCCTGCTGCTGCACCCTCACCTTTTGCCTGCTCTGGGCTTATATAATGAACTGATCCTATAGCTTTATCTGTAACGGTTTTCATCTCAGCTCTTGCAAATCTTGCAATGCCAAAATCCATAACTTTAATAGAGCCATCAGGAAGAAGCATAATATTTTGCGGCTTAATATCTCTGTGAACAATACCTTGGCTATGTGCGTGATCAAGCGCTTTTAATGTTTGAACCGCGAAATAAATAGCTTCTTTATATGGTAGTTTACCTTTTTTCTCTATATATTCCTTTAAGGTTATACCTTCGATATATTCCATAACAATCGCCTGAATTCTACCTAGAGAAACATCGAAAATTTTAACAACATTATGATGAGATAGCATTGCAACAGCCTTGCTCTCATTTCTAAATCTTACGAGAAATTCTTCGTTGTCAAGATATTCGTCCTTTAGAATTTTTATAGCGACAGGTCGCTCTTCAACAGTGTCTAAACCTTTATAGATATAAGACATACCACCGGTCGCGATAAGCTCTTTTATTTCGTATCTTCCATCAATCTTTTTTCCAATATATTTATCCATTGCTATCTCCCTGTATCTTCACAAGTATTACCGTTATATCATCGGTTGTGCCTCTTGAAATAGACATATTAATTAGCTCTTCAATAGTGCTCTGATCTACCCCTGTGGTAATTTCATCCTCTTCTAGCCTTTTATAGTAGCCATCAGAGCAGAGTATTATACTATCGTTATTCTCAAGGTCTTCTATATAAAAATCGAGCTCAATATCATCACCTGCACCTACTGCTCTTGTGATAATATTTTTCTCAGGATAATTTTCTGCTTCACTCTTTGTAATCTCACCTTTATCGAGTAAGAATTGCACCATAGTATGGTCCTTTGTTATCTGATTGATTTCATTATTTCGTATCAGATAAGCTCTTGAATCGCCGGCATTTACAACAAACAGCGTTTTATCAAAAACCACCGCAACTACTACAGTAGTACCCATTCTATTGTACTCAGCACGCTCTGCCGACTTTGAACGTATAACCGTATTTGCTCTTTTAACAGCATTTATAAGCAGGTTTTTCATCTTTACAGAATCTATGGTATCTTTAAAGTTATCCGCAAATACTTTCAAAATTTCATCACATGTAATATTACTTGCAACTTCGCCAGCTTTTTCACCACCAACACCGTCACAAACAATACAAATTGCTGTTTTATCGTTAATTTTGACACTGCGATACGCATCTTCATTCACAGAATGTCGCGAACCGACTTTTGTAAATCCTATTCCTTTCAAAATTCTCCCCCTCCTTGACTTTTTCTTCGCCTTAACTGACCGCAAGCGGCATCTATATCATCGCCTAGTGTTCTTCGAACAGTCGTATCTATACCTTTAGAAACAAGCTTTTGTAAAAAAATATCAATAACCTTTTTATCACTCTGTTTGTAATTGTTCGTCGGGCTTTCATTTGCAGGAATTAGGTTCACATGACAGATCATTCCCTTTAAAAGCTTAATTAGTTCATCTGCTTGGTTATCGGTATCTGTTAGTCCTTTTATCATTATATATTCAAACGATAATCTTCTACCAGTTTTTTTCTGATAAATCTTGCAAGCATTAATAAGTGTTTTTATATTATACTTTTTGTTTATCGGCATTATTTTATCTCGAACTTCATCGGTCGATGCGTGGAGCGAAACAGATAATGTAAGCGGAAACTTTTCTTCTGCTAGTTTTAGTATTTCAGGT
Source organism: uncultured Oscillospiraceae bacterium (assembly GCA_964369435.1). Classification (GTDB taxonomy): domain Bacteria; phylum Bacillota; class Clostridia; order Oscillospirales; family Ruminococcaceae; genus CAYJGN01. The sequence goes on from CAYJGP010000088.1 coordinate 7,999, forward strand.
ACAAGTCCGCAAGTTGATAGAGATAAGTTGCGCAGACTGCGCTTCTCTTTATCCCGCAACATCTTTAAAAATGAAACGACATTATCATAGTTTTCAAGCGGCTCGCCTATTCCCATAAGCACAATTTTTGAAATTTTTTCTTCTAAAATCCGCTCGGCTTCAGTTAGCTGAAAAAGCATCTCATAATCTCTTAGATTTCGCTCAAAAGACAAAGCACTGCTCACACAAAACCTACACCCCATTTTACACCCAACTTGGGTTGAAATGCAAATACTGTTTGCAGTTTTATATCTCATTATGACCGATTCTACACAACTTTTATCAGAAAATTCAAATAAAAATTTCTCACTACCGTCTTTTTTCGAACGAACATGCATAGATACTTTGATATTCGGAAAGAAAAAATGCTCATTTAGAATATCTCTTCCCGCTTTTGAGATATTGCTCATCTCCTCAAATGAAGATACATGCTTATCGTAAATCCAGTTTTCAATCTGCGATAATCTATATTTTTCAAATGAAAGCTCTGATAATATCTGCCTTAACTGCTCTCGGCCTATCTCTTTAATGTTTACTTTTTTCGTCATATTTACTCGCCTTTTCTAAGCTTTGCCATGAAAAACCCA
>CAYJGP010000089.1:0-8534 GCA_964369435.1 uncultured Oscillospiraceae bacterium
GGCGCGCCGCCGACGAAGTCGTCGTATAAGCGGAGAAACTCCGCTTATTAAAACAGCCACCCCGCATTTGCGGGGTGGCTGTTTGGCGGCGCGGGTGGCAAAACTACAACTGCGGATGGTAAAACTACAGCGAAAAAACAAGTTCACAAACTTAAATCTCTCAAAACCCTATAAGCTGCCCTTTCTATTAATATGCGCTTTTTTGTTGAAATTTAGAGGTATATTTTGGTATAATAGCATTATAATAATTTTGCCTATTATATGAAAACAAGGCAAAATACAGGAGTTATTATGTTCAATCTTTTCAAAGCAATTCTCCCGCGTCTTTTAGTTGCAGTTTTTTCGATTGTTTTACAGCTCGCCGTCTGGTTATCTATCTTGATAATCTTTATCGACTATGCCGATTTGATAACTCTGGCAATGCTTCTGCTCAGCATCTTCTGCGCTGGATACATTATAATAAGCGACACCCAAAACGAGAACAAAATTCCGTGGATAATTGTTATGTTTATTATGCCTGTTGCCGGCGGAATCTTCTATCTTAATTTCGGACGATATAAGATAAACAAAAAGACAAGAAGGGTTTACCAAAAAATTGATAGAGAGCTTAAAACTGCTATGGAGATTGTTCCTGACCGTGCAGCAGAGCTGTTTTCAACTGATAACGACGCTTATCGTCAATCTGAATATATAAAGAAAATTTCAAATGCCCCAGCATATACCGATACCGAAGTTACCTACTTCCCTCTCGGTGAATATAAGCTCGCTGCAATGAAAGAAGAGCTTGCAAAGGCTGAGCGATTCATTTTTATGGAGTATTTTATAATTGAGCGCGGCAAGATGTGGAACGAGATTGAAGAAATTCTATTCGAGCGCGCAGCCGCTGGGGTTGATGTCCGCCTGCTCTATGACGATTTCGGATGTCTTATGACCCTTCCTAAGAATTTTAAAGCCAATATGATTAAAAAAGGGATAAAATGCCATGTTGTGAACCCTTTTAGTCATCTTTTTAATGCAAACTTCAACAACCGTGATCACCGCAAAATCTGTGTAATCGATGGAAATGTTGGTTTTACTGGCGGAATTAACCTTGCTGATGAGTATATAAATCACATTGTAAAACACGGCCACTGGAAAGATACCGCAGTTATGCTAAAAGGTGCTGCTGTTTACAGTCTTTGTGCAACCTTCCTCTCAATGTGGAGCGCTGTTACCGGTGAGATTGAAAATACTGTCGATTTTGCACCGACAAAAAGCTATCAGAGCGATGGGATTGTACAACCCTACTACGATACCCCACTCGATAACGAGGCTGTTGGTGAAACAGTATATATGAATATCCTAAACAAGGCAGATGACTATGTTTTTATAACTTCTCCCTACCTTATTATAAGCCGTGAGATGGCTGTCGCCCTTAAGACTGCGGCAAAATCTGGAATTGATGTTCGCATAATGACACCTGGCGTTCCAGATAAAAAATTCGTTCACTTCCTCTCGCGTTCATACTACCGTGAACTTATAAACGCTGGGGTTAAAATTTATGAGTATACACCGGGATTTGTCCACTCGAAGATGTTTATCTGCGACGACAAGATAGCTGTTGTCGGCACTATTAATCTCGACTACCGCAGTCTTTCCCTCCACTATGAGAACGGAGTTTGGTTCTACTCATCATCAATAGTTTCAAATATAAAAGAGGACTACCTAAAAACTCTCGAGCAATGCACCGAGATAACCCTGAAAAGCGAGATAATTGCATCAAGCGGAAACCCCATAAGATTTGCTTTTCTAGCACTACTTCGCACATTTGCTCCGTTGATGTAACTGCCTTTTTCGATTTTTTTCAGTTGATTGTTTCAAAATTATATAAACGTGAATGGGCAGAGGTTTCGGCGGTTGAGTTTTAGTTTTCGAAGATTTGTCCGGCGGTGCCCACAGCAAACCGCACTACAGTGCGGTTTTGTCGCCGAAGGCGACAGCGCGAACCGAATGGTTCGCTGCTGTGGGCACCGCCTTAAAGCTCTCTCCCAATAAAGAAAGATAACCTCTAAACCACAGAAGAGCTATGCTGCAAACTAATTACTAAAGAGATAGCGTAGTACAAAACTGCATTATAAATTTAAACGATAAAGCTTAAACTAATTTCTATCTATATATTCCTAATACTTCTTGAAATAGCTTGTATTCTATAACCGTGCACCAATAAGCCACAGACCAATAATTTAAGAGTATATAATATGTAAACTAATTAAAAAAACACCGACCTATATAAAGGTTGGTGTTTTATTAAATATTCTACTATTACCCTCCGACAAAAAAGTCGAGTACATTTCCAGCTGCGCCGCTTTTGCGCTTATAAATCTCGGTATAACCGCAGTTTGTACAGCTTATTGTTACAAATTTCTGGTTTTGAACATCGAAAAGTTTTGAAAATGTCCCACCGGTCGCCTGAAACTGTCCTTGCTCATAGTTTGTGTTGTTACATTTTGCGCAGATATACTGTGCCATAAAATCCCTCCTATTTGTTCTTTATCCTATTTCTTTTCACTAGCCTTTGCGGTAATAGCTATAATTTCTATCTTATAAACAGCAGTTGCTGAAAGGTTTTTCGCAATCGCTGTATTTATAATCGTCTCACTTATTGGAGCAAACCTATGGCAGATAGCTTTCAGCGCATGTACCTTCTCATCTTTATCTACAACGGCAGACGCAACCCCCTCAACTGAAACCGAGCGGTAGTTTGTGGTCAGCTTTTGCGGATTTAGCTCGCTATAATCTACAAACGAAATTGAAACGTTTCGGTTTTCACCTATCATCTCAACCTTTTTCCCAGCTTTTGCACTGTGAAAATATAAATTCTTACCTTCTCGCACAAAGTTTATCGGAACAGCATAAGGTTTACCAGCTGCCGAAAGCGCAAGTGTCCCATAGTCGCAGTTATCCAAAATTTCATAAGCTCTCTCTTCGGTCAGTGCCCTGTCTTTTCTCCGCATAATATCACCTCTACTATAATTATATTTAATCTGCCACCTTAAAATTACAGTGTTACAAATTTATTCTATATTACCATAAATCATCACTATTTTCAAACCGTTTCGGTTACTCCGCCATATCTCATTGTTACTGCTTTTTGTATTTTTTTGATGTTTCTCTAATATTTCGTGTTAATTACTCATATAATATTGCATATCTAATAGTTGTATGATATAATTACTCATTATAGTCGGTAGGTGATTTATGAAATTTCAAGTAACAAGAATACCAGATGCGTTACAAGACGAGTTTATAGAAGCTTGTGACTCTCGTAATCTGTCATTCTTCTATCCTTTTGCTATAGTGCTTGCGGCAGCACAAGCATTTTTTATAGTATTTCAGTCGATTCGTTTCGGAGCCGACGTTCTTAAACTTAACTATTTTTATATCTATATCTCCGCATTTACCGTAGGAGTTGTCTACACCTTTATATTTAGCAGATACAAAAAACACCCCGAGAAACAACGACCATTTTTACTAGACTTATTTTTTGTCCTCTCACTTATCGGCATCAGTTTGGGAACATCTGTCATTGAACTTTATTATGGCACAACCACAAACACTATGTTTATAGCTATGATGTTCTTCGTAGCCACTATGGTACATTTTAAAATAACTTATATTTGGTCGCTTTTAACTATTTCACTAGCTATCCATACTGTTTTTTGTTTTCTAGCAACCGAGATAACTATGAATGAGAAGATAGGCCTTCTCCTCAACAATCTGCTACTTTTCTGTATGTTTATACCATGTGCCACAACGCTTCACAATGCTAGAGTTCGCAGTTTTAGTCAGCAAAAAGAAATTAACGAGACAAACATCACTCTAAAGCGCGCTAATATTAAGCTCGAGCAACTTAATATGCAGCTTGAAGTGTCTTCTAAAACCGATTCACTTACCGGTGTTTTAAATAGAAACGCATTTAATGCAGCGCTTGATCTTGGCTGGCACAGATCTCTTAGTTTGAAAGATCCCGTTACAGCCATTATGATCGATGTTGATTTTTTTAAAAACTACAACGATAGATACGGCCATATCGAAGGAGATAACTGCCTTAAGAGTATCGCTGCGGCTATAAAGAAATCTCTCCACCGCCACGGCGACTGTGTCTACCGATTTGGGGGAGAAGAGTTTGTTATTTTGCTTTTTGGCGCCGACGTAACAGGTTCTGAGAGTATCCAGGCACGTATTGTTGAAGCGGTGGCGGACCTTGGAATAGTAAGAGATGAAAGTGGCGATCTTGTTACTGTGAGTATCGGAATTAACACCGAGGTTGCGGCAGAGGGAGAAACTCCCGAAGGATTTATAGCACGTGCTGATACTGCTCTCTACTATGCGAAAAACCACGGTAGAAACAAGGTTGTTCGCTACGATGATATTAAAGATTTATCATTTTAATTAACTTAAAAGACGATACGAGAAATATTTCTCATATCGTCTTTTTTTTAATATTTATTTTGCCTTATGCTAATTTGCGGCAAACTATTTTGCCAAATCGAAATCAACTGACATTCCATCAGTAGCTGTAAGCATTAGCGAATCACCGTCAATGACAAAGTCATAAGCTTTCACCATATCCCAAAGCTCGATTTCAAGATCAACTGTTCCACTTGTCGCATCAGCACCTTCGGTTATCTCGTATGTACCAGCCGACTCGCTGAAGAATTCATTATCGAATGTCAGTGAACCGTCGTTTTTAAAGTTTATTGTAATCGCTGTTCCGTTTGAATCGGTTCCACTCCACTCGCCCGACAATGAGTTTGACTCTCCGCCACCACACGCCACTAGAGCTAGCGCTATTGTCAGTACCATAACTGTTGATAATAATTTTTTCATAAATACCCTCCTATAATTGTTTTCTTTTTTGGCTTACTTCAATTATAGCAAGGTTTTCTGTTATGTTAATGTGCCAAACGGCACATTTTTCTTATTTTCGCCTCAGATATTTCAGCATCACTACCCCATCATCTGAGCTCTGTGTTTCAAATTTAAGCTCTATCTTTGGATTATCATCCAAAAACAGCCGCCTGCCAGACCCGAGTATAACAGGAATAATGCCAATTATATACTCATCAATTAAATCGGCTTTTATAAATACATCAATAACGACACCGCCGCCAAATAGATATACATTTTTACCATCAGCCACCTCTTTCATTATAGGAGCTATGATGTCGCCACCAATAAATGAAACTCCCTCCTCACTCATACCTTCTTTTGAGGTCGCAACATAAACCTTTTTGTTTTTAAGATACGGCTTGTGCATCTCTTGGTTATAGCAGGCACTTCCCATAAGAACAACATCTATTTCACCGAGAAATCCATCGAAATCAAAGCTCTCGCCGGTATCTGTTGAGTGGTCATTGTGCCCCGAAATCCAGTCGAAACCGCCATCTTTATCTGCAATATATCCATCAATGCTTATTGCCAGATTTAAAATTATCTTTCCACTCATGTTAATCTCCTTTTTATTCATCTGCTATAAACTGAATTTTTGGTTGTGCCATACCAAGCTCTTCTTCTAGCGGCTCCCTAAACGATGACACCATAATTCTCTCTACATCTTGGTAGTATAAAAGCACGCTCTCCTCATCTCCCGCCATAGCTGCCTCTTTTGGCATTCCGCCATATGCGCTTTGGATTATAAAGCGATAGCTCATACCAGTTTCAAGCTCGTCTGTTAAGTCTGTCGGCAGATATATAATATACGGCCCATCCTGAAATGGCATTACTGCTACCGGTAGATATCCCGCAACGTCAACATATGACTCGATAACTTCGTTCACTGTAGCTGTGAACTCCCCTTCAAAGTTTCCATAAACCATCTCAACAGATGATGCAGTATCGCCCATACTACTCAACTCATCCTCAAGCTGACTTATCTTGCTCTCTGCTTCCGCTAGCGACTGCTGAAGCTCTTCATTTGATGAAACGACATCTTCATAACTTGGGTCATAATTCGGAGCACAGCTAGCAAGCAGAAGTGAAGCTATCAAAATTATATAAGTATATTTATTTCGCATTATCGTTTTTTTACTCTTTTTCATATTATCACTTTCCTCTCATTAAAACCTTATGGAATTTTCTTCCTGCGTTAATTAGGTAGATACGCTCAAAGTCGGCAACATCAAGAGATGCTCACTACATTTGCAGATTAAATCTGTATTTTTTATTCATCTGCTATAAACTGAATTTTTGGTTGTGCCATACCAAGCTCTTCTTCCAGCGGCTCTCTAAACCAGTCGCTTTAGAATACACTAATATATTTTACCCTTCTCTTCGCCTTTTAAAAGTTCTGCAGAAATAAATATTCTATTTCTCGGTTAAAAGCTCAATCCTCTCGCCGCCAAAACCACGGACAAATGCTATTCTAAGTGGTGCTTGCGGATTAGATGGAATGATGATGTCAAACGGCTCCATATCAGCAACTGCTCCGAGAGTTAGTGCTTTTTCATAAGCACTGTCAACATCTTCGGTGCTAAATGCAATATGGATAAATTTCCCATCACTCTCTTCTTTTGCAGATACGCCGAAAATCTCAAGCATAGCTCCGCCATCCATTTCCAGCATACACCCAGGTGTACCACCTTTCTCCCAACATCGAATCTCCCGCATCTCAAACATCTCTTTGTAAAATGCTATGGTTTCTTTATATCTTGTTGTGTTTAGCGCAATATGGTGCAGCTTCATCGGAATCACCCTTTCGTATAACTTTATTAATTTTCTACAAATGGTATATTTTTTATCTTTATATTATATTTATACCACAATTAATTTTTTTTGTAAATTAGTTTTTTCTTTGTCATCTTTTATCTCAGCTTATTTTGTATCTAGCTCTATTATAGACACAAAAAACCGCCTTTTGGCGGTTTTTTTATCACTCGACTATCTATTCATTTTATTCTATATACCATCGGGGTGAAGCGTATTCCGTCTACCTCTTTTTCGCTCGCAGTTGCTTCAAACCCTAGTCGTCTATATACCTCTACTGCGTAGGGCGAGGAGTTTACTGTTATAGTATCTTTGCTGCACCGCTCTTTAACATAGTTAAACAGTCCTCTCGCTATCCCGAGTCGATGATACTCTTTCTTTACAAAAAGCATTGTCAGGTGGCATCCTTTTCCAACTGCTAATACCCCTCGAAGTTTACCCTCGAAAAACTCTCCGTAAAAAACAAGTGAACCATCTTTTGTGCTGTTTTTTAAAAACTTTTTAAACGTTTCAACACCATACACGGTATAGTCGGGTGCCTCAAACTCACAAAACACCTTTAGAATAAGCTCTGTAGCCTCACTGAGTTCTGATATGCGCAGTTTACGAATTTCCATTATATCGCCCCCTTAAACCGTTTATTATATTATATGCTAAAGGGTTTAAAACGAACCATATTGTCTCCGATTTGTATAATTTCTTGCAAAATATACGATTTGTAGTAAATATTTGTCGTAAAATGACTAGAAAAGCTCAATTTTCGCCGTGAAACATTCACGCTCAGATATCTTGCCACCAAATATAAAAGTCTTCTCATCTAGCTCTTTATATTTGATTACAATTTCATCGCCAAGCTTTGCCTCAGCTTTATAGTTTATTGAGATCGATTTTATCAAAAGCTCTTCTCTATCAAAACAGTCGCAGATAATATCTGCATAAACTGTATTGTTTAGATGCAAATTCGGATCGATATCGCTATATCTCACAATTCGGTTTTTATATAATCCATCTCCTTCAGGGTAGGCAATCTTGTCTGACTTTATCGATAGTCGCTCTTCTGTAAGGTCTAGATTTTCTGTAAAATCGGTTGTTTTAACAGGTCGTCTGCTCTGCGTGTCTATAAGTGCCCAGTCGGAAACTGCGCAAGCAACCTGCTCATCACCCACTGAAAATGTTGTGAAACGCTCCATAATAACACCTTTGGGTTTTGGCGCAAAGGTAAATAGCTTTACATCCTCTTTGTAGACAATCGGACGATTAAAAATTATTTTCGATTTTGTTAGGATAAACAGACGGTCGATTTTAAGCATCTCTTCTCGAACAAATCCCATCCGCTCACCATCGGTAGTTCCCATATGCTGAATCATCCGCAGTGCCGACGACATCCGAAGTCTGCCGCCGCCATCGGTATGATATGTTTTAATCTCTTCTCTACTTGATAACATCGCAGTTCATATACTTTCTTAAAACTTCTGGTACAGTAACAGTCCCATCGGCATTCTGGTAGTTTTCAAGAATTGCAGCTGTTGTTCTGCCAAGAGCAAGTCCTGATCCATTTAGGGTGTGGACAAATTCTGGTTTCTCGCCCTCCGCTCTTCTAAATTTGATATTCGCTCTTCTCGCCTGATAATCAACAAAGTTTGAGCACGATGAAATCTCGGTATATCTGTTATAGCTTGGAAGCCATACTTCAATATCATAGGTCTTTGCAGATGAGAACCCAAGATCACCACCACAAAGTGAAACTGTTCTGTATGGCAGGCCTAGTAGCTGCAACGCTTTTTCTGCAT
>CAYJGP010000090.1:0-8370 GCA_964369435.1 uncultured Oscillospiraceae bacterium
ACCTCTTCATATCTGCCTGCTTGGCGACCCGGTACCGATTATAGGGACTGCTACAGCGCTAAGAGAGAAGAGGGCGGCGGCGTTTCGATTGATCTAGTGCACGAGTGGGATTATATTACTTCGATATTTGGTTTTCCAAAAAATATCCGCTCGGTAATAGGGCGCAAATCAGTACTTGAGATTAATTCCGACGATATAGCTATTTATATTGCGGAGTACGATGGTATGACAGTTGAGCTGCATCTTGATTATTATGGCAGAGCAACAAGACGCGAATGCGAAGTTTTCACAGATAATGAGAGTTTAGTTTTTGATATAGCGAAAAACAAAATAAAAAATTTCGAGACCGATAAGGTGAGGGAGCTTTCGGTAAACGAGATATATATAGAAGAGATGAATACATTTTTAGATATGGTTTTAAATGGAGCGGAAAATACAAATACACCGCAAAATGCGGCAAAGGTGCTTAAAATAAGCGCTGGGGAGGAAATATGAGAATACTGTTCACAATATGCGGCCGTGCTGGCAGTAAAGGTGTACCTGGGAAAAACACAAAGGATTTTTGCGGATACCCACTAGCGCTATACACCCTTGCGGCAATAGAGCTATATATAGAAAAAAGCGGATGCGAAGCGGTTGTTGCCATAAATACCGATAGCGAAGATTTAATAGCTATACTAAAAGCTAAAAAGAGCGATATTTTGGTGGTTAAAAGAGAGGTTGAAGATGCGGGTGATACTGCATCAAAGCTTGAAGTGATAGCAAAGACCTATAGGACAGCTGTTCTGCAAACAAAAGAGTTCGATGCAGTAGTTGATTGTGATATAACATCTCCACTGCGATCTGCACAAGATATTGAAAATATCGTAAACGAGCTTTTTGCAAGAGAAGCGACCGATCTTTGTCTATCGGTTTGTGAAGCGAGAAGAAGCCCATATTTTAATCAGCTATTAAAAAATGATAACGGGTATCTTGAGAGGGTTATAAAAACAAATTTTGTAGCAAGGCAGCAGGCGCCTAGTGTTTTTGATGCAAACGCATCGCTCTATAGCTATAAACCACAGTTTTTGAAAAGAGAAAAGCCGTTTATCTTTGATGGAAATGTAGGGTTTATAACGATGAAGGATACAGCGGTACTCGATATAGATACTGCAGATGATTTTGCAACTATGGAAGTATTAGCAAGACACTATTTTAAAAGTTACCCACCATTTGCAAAAGTTTATGAAAAGGTGAAAGCGCTATAAATTTCAATAGTAATATATAATAAAATTTAGTGATATTTTTTGGAGGGTTAGTCGGTTTACAAATTGTTTACACTGTAATATAATTAATTCAGATGTTTTTTGTGCAGTCATAAAACAAAGAAACCGACTACTTTTTAAAGATGTATAAGAGAGGCTTTAGCTTGGTCTCTCTTTTTTTATAAAGATATACTTTTGGAGGAGTTTTATGGATTATTTAGCCTGCGGAAATATTATGGTTGATAGAATAATCAAGGAAGATGGCAGTGTTGGAAGCATTCACATGGGTGGTCCTGCTTTTTTTGCGCTTGCAGGAATGCGTGCTTTTACAGAGAACTGTATGCTCCGCTCGAATGTTGGAGCTGATTTTTACGACTACTACGGCGAATGGCTAAGTTATCATGGTCAGAGAAAAGATGGTATAGAAATCCGTGCGGAGTACACAACATCGCTTATGCTTAAGTATGGTGAGCGTGGAAAGTTCACGCCTGAGTTTGTCGGCGGACCTTATCGCGGAATTGAAGGTATAGGTTTTATGAAAATTCAAGCAAGTGACCTTGATGAAATCACCGCAAAAGAAAAACCAAAAGCTATCTATATTGCATATAATCAGGACAAGTTTATTTGGAGTAAATTTGGCGATGCAAAAAAGAAAAACGGATTTAAAATTGTCTGGGAAGCGGAGCTTGCATCAGCAGCACTACCTGGTAGTGATCTTGATATAGCTAAAGTGCAGGATATACTGCCGTATGTCGATGTTATATCACTTAATATGAATGAAGCATCAACCCTTTATGGGCTTGACTCGATAGATAATGAGAGCAAAATAATCGAAGGTGTTATTTCAGATTTTGATGTAGATATGATTTTCCTTCGAGCTGGGGAAAAAGGATGTTTTGTTATACAGGATAAAAAGAGTTATTTTGTGCCGAGTCTTGCGCATCTTGGTGTGGTAGACCCTACCGGATGTGGAAACTGTTCAACCGGAGGCTTTGCCTATGGTTACGGTGAAGGAAACGACCCTATTCGCTGTGCAGCTTATGCAAATGTTGCAGCTTCATTTAATGTGGCGCAATACGGGGTTTACCTGCAGTTCACAAAAGAGAAGATGGAAGAAGCGAAGGCGCTTGTAGAGAAGAATTATAAGTCGGCGATAAAATAAGGGGTATTTATGGATTATATAGCTATCGGAAATGTAATGGTAGACCAGGTGATGGACGAAAATGGAGTTTTAGGACCTGTGTATATAGGTGGCCCATCATTTTTTGCACTATGTGGAATGAGAACTTTTTCAAAGAGTGTCCTTTTGCAGACAAATGTCGGAAGTGATTTTTTCAATTACTACGGCGATTGGTTTGATAATAACGGAGTTCTCCGTGAGGGGATAGAAATTCGCAGCGACTATACGAATTTTCATATCTTAAGCTATGGAAATAACGGAGTTTATAAAGCAGAATCAAAGTATGGCACTCAATATGGTATGCAAAATCTCGGATACCTCACAGTTACTCCAGAACAGATTTACGACCTTACAACAAAGCATAAACCAAAAGCGATTTACCTCTATGCAAATCAGGATAAAATATACTGGGAGGGCGTTGCAAAAAGCAAAGAAGCTGTTTCGTATAAACTGATGCTTGAAGCACAAACGCCGCTTCGTAAAGAGGATTTAAGACCAGAGGTTGCGCCAAAATTCTTCGAGAGTTTAAAATATGTTGATGCATTATCAATAAATCTTCATGAAGCAGGAGTTTTATTTGATCTAGACCCTATAGCCGATGAGAAAAAGATAGTTGAAGCTTCAAAAACAGAGTTTTCGGTTGAATCGGTATTTTTACGTGCTGGTGAAAAAGGAGCTTATGCGATAACCGAAGGTAAGAGCTATTTTCTACCGAGCCTTGCCCATCTAGGAGTGGTTGATCCAACAGGATGCGGTAACTGCTCATCAGGTGGATTTACCTATGCGATAGGTGAGGGGTATGATCCGGTTTTAGCGGTGGCGTATGCAAATGTTTCAGCGTCATATAATCTAGCACAGTTCGGAGCGTATCTCGATTATAACGACAGTGTTATGAATGAAGCAAAACAACTTGTTGAAAAAGTATATAAAACAGCATTTTAGGAGGAAAATATGGAATATTTAGCGGTAGGATCATTAATAGTAAATCATGTGCACTTTTTAGATGGTAGCAAAAATGAAAATCTTCTCGGCGGTGGAGCGCTGTATTCTTATTGTGGACTTTTGCAGTTTAGCGACAGTACTCTTTTAGTGACTGCAGCAGGACTTGACTATGAGAGATGGTTTGGCAAATGGATTGATAATAATGATATATCAAGAGAAGGTATTCTAATAAGAAGTGAGTGGACAAATAACACGAATCTGCAGTACTTTGAAGATGGAAAATGGGAAGAAACTTCGATATACGGCAAAGATTACGGTTCGTGGGCTTTCGGTCTTTTCACAATATTCCCAGATGATTTTGAAAAGTTTATATCTCCTGATACAAAAGGAATTTCCGTCTGTCATGCAATAGATAAGGCGTATTTTGATAGAGTTAACTGTTTGCGCCAAAAATATGGTGTTAAAGTTATGCAAGAGCTACCTACTGGTGAATGCAAAGCGAAGAATTTCGAGAGGTTTAAAGATATAATTTTGCCAAACGTCGATATCTATTCGCTAAATAAACCAGAGAGCTTTGCGCTATTCTCGGTTGATACTGTTGAAGAAGCTATTGAAATCATAAAAGAGCTCGGTGTTCCTTGTTACTATAGAGTCGGCAAAAAGGGCGCATATATGATAATGGACGGAGAAGTTGCGTTTATGCCGTCAGTAGCTGTTCGAACCAAAGAGGAAGAGATTGACCCAACTGGCTGTGGAAACTCCTCAACAGCGACAGCGCTCGTTGGATTCTGCGAAGGCAAAGAGCCTTTAATGATAGCTGCAATGGCTGCGGTAACTGCAGGACATATAGTTCTTCAAAACGGACCGTACCCAAATTACAAAGCAGAAGATAGAGCTCGTGCGAGAGAGCTTGCAGAGAAGTTTTATAATGAGCAGAAGAATTTAGGGTAATAGATTTATTTTGATAATTAAAAATAGCTTTTTTGGGGTGTAAAATGAAGTATTTATCGGTAGGAACGTTGATAGTTAATAATGTTCACTTTGTAGATGGTAGTAAAATTGAAAACATTTTAGGCGGTGGACTTTTTGCCCATTGTGGACTTTTGCAGTATAGCGATAGTTCTCTTATGGTTATGTCGGCAGGGCTTGACTATGAAAAGTATTTTGGAAAATGGATGAGTGATAACAACGTTTCAAGTGATGGTATTGTCATAAGAGGCGAATGGACGATGAATACTAATTTGCAGTATTTTGAAGATGGTAAATGGGAAGAGGTTTCAATCCATGGAAAAGAATATAGTATACGTGCCTTTGGTGTGAACTATATTTTTGCAAATGATATTGAAAAGTACATAGCGGATGATACAAAAGGTATCTATATCTATGGCGATATCGATAAGGCATTCTTTGATTTTATAGGAGATATACGCAAGAAATACGGTGTTAAAGTCATGGAAGAGCTACCGACACGTGAGTGCTCTGCTGAAAACTATGATAGATTTAAAGAGTATGTTCTGCCAAATGTCGATATTTACTCGTTAAATAAACCTGAGAGTTTTGCCCTCTTCTCGGTAGAAACCGTTGAAGAAGCGATAGATGTTATAAAAGAGCTCGGAGTACCATGTTACTATAGAGTTGGGAAAAAAGGCGCTTATATGATAATGAACGGCGAAGCTGCATTTATGCCATCAGTCGCTGTTAGAACCAAAGAGGAAGAGATAGACCCAACTGGTTGTGGCAACTCCTCAACAGCAACAGCACTTGTAGGTTTTTGTGAAGGGGAAGAGCCTTTAATGATAGCTGCAATGGCAGCTGTAACAGCGGGACATATGGTGCTGCAAAATGGTCCTTATCCAAGCTATAAAGATGAGGATAGGGCACGTGCACGTGATATTGCGACAAAAATCTATTTGGAGCAGAAGAATTTGGGATGAAATATATAGCTTTAGGGAATTTAGTAGTTGATGATCTATATTTTTTAGATGGAAATGTAAAAAAAGGTATTGCAGGTGGAGTTGGATACTATATGGCAACAGCCATTAGAGCTCTCACCGAAGAGGTCATGCTTTTTTCAGAGGCAGGATCTGATTTTGATGAGCTTTTTCTACCGCATTTTGAAAAAACTAAGATGCGAACAGATGGTATCTATATAAGTTCTGATAAAAAAAGCTATGCAAATGAGCTTCACTATAACCCTGATGGCAGATGGAATGTAAAGCTTAAGTATGAGCGGATAAATATGGCTGCAGGTACAAATGAAATGAAGATCGATTATGGTCTTTTAGCTGAAGAAGTAGCTGACTGTAAGGGTATGGTTATCAGCATTTCGCTCTCGTCTAAAAGTTGGGATATTATCCGAAGGCTTCATAAGATGGTAGGTTTTAAGTTGTGTTATGAGCCATATCCGAGAGATTTGATTCCGGAGTTTCGTTTTGAATTAAAAAAGAGAATTCAACAGGTCGATATCTTCTCGATAAACTATCCTGAGACAAAAGATGTATTCGAGGTTAAAAATAAAGCTGAGGCAATAAGTTTGTACAAGAAGATGAGTGCACATACAGACATTTTATTTAGATGCGGAAAAGAAGGGGCTTATTTAATATCGAAAGGCGAGGTTTATCACGGGCCACTTTATAAAGCAGGACGCGATATAGACCCAACAGGATGTGGGAACTGTTCAACCGCAGCTACGACTTTTGGATTATGCGAAGGGTATGGAGAGGAAAAGGCGGTTAAACTTGGAAGTGTAGTTGCAGGAATTAACGCTGTGAAATTTGGTGCAATGGATAAATTCTCAGCCAAACAGCGCAATGATATTTTAAGGACGGTAGGCATTAAATGAAAAGAATAGCAGCGGCATCAGGGCCTATTATAAATGATATGATATATACTGACGGCAGCTGTAAGGACGGCATTATAGGTGGTGCCGGTCTTTATGCGACACAGGGGATGAGTGCTGTTTTTGGTAGTGCTGTTTTTATGGGTCATGCAGGTGCTGATTTCAGTGAAAGATATGGTGAGTTTTTAAGCTGTAACAATATAGATAATGCAGTTGTGCCAAGTATGGAGAATACACTATATGAAATTCTAAAGTACAATGAAAACGGCTCATACGATATAACATATAAATATAAAGAACATGAAAAAGAAAATATCTACAATGATATAAATCCATCACTTGCCGAGATTGAAGCAATAGCGCCCGATATATCTGGACTATATGTAATAAAGCGCCCAAGTGACACAGATTATTTAGAGGCGGTATCGGATATAGCGAAACGGCATAATGTGAAAACTATATATGAGTACTCGCAAGGTCTTTTCAACAAAGGTGTTGCGGCATTTGATAATCTAAAAGCGGTAGCCTCTCTCTTCTCGATTTTCACAATAAACAAAAATGAGATGAAGACTATCCTTAATACCGATGATGAAGAGTATATTCTAAACAAGATAAAAGAGATAGATTGTGAGCTTATCTTCTATCGTGTGGGCGAGAGGGGAGCTTATATAATTAAAGGTGATGAAATGCACTTTGTGCCGGCTATTTTAGCAGATATAGAAAAGCCGGAGCCAACAGGTTGCGGAAACTGCTCAACTGGTGCAGTGCTTGCGTCATATCTTTTAGGTGATGACCCGCTTATGATAGGAGTGAAGGCAAATATCGCGGCATACTTAAATGTTTTGCAGATAGGGCCATATATAGATAGAGATGGAAATGTGCATAAACTATTAAACAGAGCGGCAAAAGCTTACAGAGAAGAGCTGATAAATAATAGTAAAAGTTTTTTTACAAAAAAATTAATAAAACCGACATCTTTTTTCAGCGAATTTTTGATAAAATAATATTTGGTAAAAACATTTAGAGGTAACTTTAAGTGTTAAGTTATAAAAATGGAGGATTATCTATGAACAAAAGAGATTGCGACAATTTAATGGCAAGACAAGCAAGAATCAGCCCCGAATTCGTCAAGATAATGAGCGACAGCATGAGCTATGACAAAATGCTTGGCGCACTGACTATGAAAGAGATTTGGGACGCTCAGAAGGTTATTATAACTGGATGTGGCGATTCATGGCTTTGTGGTATAGCTGCAAAACCTGTATTTGAGAAGATTGCTAAGATGGATGTTGAGTGCATGAGAAATGTTGAATTCACAAGATACTACAACAAAAAGAACCTCGGCTACTCACCAAATACACCACTTGTTTTCGGTGTTTCAATATCGGGAACAGTTAGCCGCGCTATAGAGGCTATGGAACGTGCAACACATCATAAAGCTATGAGCGTTGCTATAACAAACAACCCAGAGTCACCAATAGCTAAAGCTGCAAGAAGAGTTATACCTCTTGATATGCCAGTAGCTGATGAGAATGGTAAGCCTTATGAGTACAACCCTGGTGTAAACTCATATATCGCTTCAACAATGGCTCTTATGAAAACAGCTATCAGAATAGCACGCGTTAAAAATAAAATATCTATGCGTGAAGAGGTTGATATCATAAACTCAATGCACGAATGGGTAGATGAGTATTGTAAAGTTATAAACGATATTGACGATCGTTGTTTTGAGATTGCGAAAACATGGAAAGATCTTCGTGCTATCGACTTTATCGGAGATTATGCAGACTATGCAACTGCATTCTTTGGTAGCGCTAAGGTAATAGAAGCTTATGGCGGATACACAACTTATGACGATTCAGAAGATTGGTGCCATATAAACTATTTCCTTCGTGATCCAGAGACTATAGGACGTGTTGTTATCGCAAATAGCGAGACAGAGTCATATAACAGACTTAAAGAAACAATGGTAGCAATTGACCAGCTAAAGAGCCCAACTATTGTTATAACCGATGCACCAAAGTCTGAGTTCCCAGAGAGATTTGAAGTGTTTACACTTCCAAAACCTAAGTATTTCTGGATGAATCCGCTACTACAACATATCCCATTCGACTTTATCCCAGGCTATATTGCAGAGCTAAAAGGGGTTGCACACTTCAGACGCG
>CAYJGP010000091.1:0-3831 GCA_964369435.1 uncultured Oscillospiraceae bacterium
CCAACCGCAACAGCGCTCAGCAAAAGGGCGACGTTTCTGCTCATGCCCTCTCTTTTTCTGCGTTTCTTGCGCTTTTCGGCGGCGTCATCAACCTTTTTTGGTATAGTTGTACTCGAACCATCAAGTGTTCTGCCCTCGAACTCTATCGGCTGTTGTGGGTCATTTGGTATGTAATATTCGTTATCTTTCATAACTGTCCACTACTTTGCAACTTGAATTTCATTAGAGTGAGGGACGCCCATACCTGCAGATTGAAGCTGCACTTTAAGCGCCCAGTTTACCAAGCGAGCAGCATCGAAGCGATCTTTTTCGCTAACACTTGCCCGAACTCTAATAACAACACCCTCAGAAGTGAACTCTTGAACGCCTAAAAACTCAGGTGTTTGCTTAAAGAGAGTGGGATTTTGCATCTGAAGGCTCTGCATAGCTACTATCACAACATTTCGCGCCGCTTCTAAATCGGCATAATAGGGAATGGTTATATCGCAAATGGCATAGCTGTTATCATTAGATAGATTTATTATATTTCTAACATCACTATTATTAAAAATCTTTTCATTCTCTCCAAGGTCTTTAAGGTTTGTTGTGCGCAATCCGATATGGGTTACAATACCTCTAAAACCATCAATCTCAATTACATCGCCAATATTAAACTGGTTTTCAAAAATCATAAATGTGCCTGTAACGATATCTGCGATAAGGCTCTCAGCGCCAAAGCCGATTATTAGAGCGAGTATTCCAGCGCCGGCAAACAGGGTGGTTACATTAACACCTAATAGGCTAAGTCCCCAGAAGATGCCTATTATAACAATAATATACTGAGTGGCACTCTCGGTGAGGTTTTTAAGTGTTTGTCCTCGAGAAGATTTGGGTTTTATTAAACCTAATATAAACAAGATAAGCTCACGCAAGACAAGCATTACAAGCACCATTACGATTACCTGTATGACTCCTCCGATATTAAAGCTCACAATTTTAACAATTTCGCTCATGTCACCGAGAAATGAAGAAGTACCGTTGTTTAAAGATGACACTAAACTACTTGGTAAAAAAGAGAAGACTTGCGGATTTGTTATAACAACTATCAAAAAAATAGCTGCTATGTAGATTAAAAGTTTCACAGGGTTACTTTTGCGCTTATTTGCTTTATGCTTAGAAGGTGATTGATTTTGCTCGTTTGGTTGTGTTATTTTGTTTTCGTCCATTGTTTCTCTCTCCTGTTATCAAATTATATTATACCGACAATTTTTAACAAATAGTTGATAATATTTCTATTATATATCAATAATTTTTCTATTGCAATATTTATAGAATCAATATGCTGTAAAATATAGTTGAATAATTAAAATTAGCTGTATTTGTAATATATTATAGCAAATGCATACAATGTTTAGAGGAAAAAACTAATAAATCATAAATAATTTAAGTAGTTTTTCCGAATTGTATAGATTTTTTAAGAGTTTTGGTTTATAGTAAATGTATAAGTAAATCAAGGAGGGTTTATATGAAAAAGCTGTTTGTAATAGTTGGTTGTGTTGTCATGATTTATATTTTAAGCTACAGCCCAAATAAACCCTACGAGGTGAAAGCTGTGGAAGACTACACATTTTGGGATGTTCAAGATATGATAGTTGATTATTTAGATGATTCAGGTAGAGAGCTAAGTCTTGGGACGGATGAGATATACGGATTTTTTGTCGATCAGCTTTATAACAATGTAGATGATGATATGGCAAAGCATAGGCACTATAATCTGATGAGGATATACATGGGACAGTATATAGGGCGGTATGAAACATATCTTGAAGCACCATCGATATTTGGTTTTAATCTAAATCAGCTTAAAAATATCTCGATATACAGCGATGTTAATGAGCTTGAGCTGTTGGGATACTAAATTTGTCAGACAAATACCATGTTATTGTCATAGAAATTTAACAGATTTTATGGTAGAATATTATAAACTAATTAAGGTCAGGTGAACAGGATTGTATAATCAATATAGATGTAATAACTGCAACTATACCTCAAATGAACCATTTAGCTTTTGTAAAGAATGTGGGCAGAAGGCGCAGGAGAGTTGTAGCTGTGGAGCAAAAAGGTTTGATAATGCGAAATTTTGCACTAGATGCGGAGCGTCATTTCCAAATGAACAAAATGCTAATAATATGCCAATATCAAACGGAGTAGCTAGTGGGTCTTATGGCTATCAGCAGCCGAGTCAACAATATCAAGGCTACCAAAACAATGGGTATATGCCGCCAAATAATCAAGGTTACCAAAATACCGCGTATCCCACACAAAACAGTCAATCTAATCAGGGGTGGATGCCAAATATGGGTGACCCTAATCAGTCGAATTTAGCAAGTAATAATCCATATATGGAGAGATACGGCGCGATGCCACTAAATTATGGAGGCGTGCAGAATCCTTATAACGGCGGGATTCCGTTTGCTCGAGAGACAAACAGATATGTTGTAACTCCTATTCCGGAGGACGGCGAAGCTGTAGTTGAAAAGGTAATTGATAATGGATATCAAGAGGGAGTGGCGCAGAGCTTTTCTGGTATAGAGCATAATGATACAGATAAAGATGGGTTTGTTGCTCCAAAAGTTGATTATACTGGAGATTTTCAAGACAGCAGAAGTACAGAAACTTTGGAAGCATCAATTAGCGAAGTATCAGAGGCGACAAAAGAATATGACAATAGTAGCAATGAATCTTTGTATATAAATAAAGATACAGCATACAACAACTCTACATTTGAGGGTGTGCAGACCGGTGTAGCCTTTGATAATACAAGCGATATTGATAATAAGCTTTATGGTAGCGCAGGTTATACTGTGAATGGGCAGGATTCGAGCGGTGCGTTTGCTGTTGGTACAAATCAAGATATCGATCCCGCAGCAAAACAGATTGAGAAACGCAAAAAGAGAGATAATCGGTTTTTAAAAGTTGCTTTTGTCGGATTTTGGAGTTTAACTGCAATTGCTGGTGTGACTGTGCTTATTGGGTTTGTGTTATCTGTTTTATAGTGTATTCCTTTATTTTGAAGATTAATATAGAAACAGGAGTTTACCGCTCCTGTTTTTTTGTAATATTTTGTGCTATTGTATCGATTTTGTGGTAAAATACCACTGAGGTGAATAATTATGACAGATTTAATTTTCGATTTAGATGGAACCCTCTGGGACAGCAGAGAGATTTTGGCAAAGAGCTGGAATAGAGCGATAAAAGAAGTGACAGACTACGATATAGAGATAAAAAGCGCTGATTTAACTCCGCTTTTTGGAAAACCGCTCGAAGTGATTTTTGATAGTATTTTTCCATTGATAAAAGGTGAGGAGCTTGAAAGACTTTCTAAAAGATGTGTTTTAAATCATAATGAAGATGTGAGAAAAGGCGAATGTATTTTATATGATGGTATGGTAGAGGGGATAAAAAGCTTATCGAAGAAACATAGGCTCTTTATCGTAAGTAACTGCCTTTCAGGATATATAGAAGGTTTTTTGTATGCATCAAAGCTTGAGGAATATTTTTGCGACTTCACCTGCCCTGGAGATACTGGTCTTTCTAAGGCGGAGAATATTCGGTTGATAATCGAGCGAAATAAAGTAGAAAAAGCGGTTTATATAGGTGATACCGCAACAGATTCAGCATCGGCACGAGATGCGAAAATTCCATTTGTATTTTGTGACTATGGTCTTGGGAAAACGGATGATTATGACAAGAAAATAGATAATTTTTTGCAACTACTAGATATTGATTTTGAAAATATCTAATTAACAAAAAAATCTACAGACATTAATCTGCCTGTAGATTTTTTTATTG
>CAYJGP010000091.1:3931-8278 GCA_964369435.1 uncultured Oscillospiraceae bacterium
CGCTGATTTGAATTGATTTGAGCTGATAAACTTAATAGATTCGCTGATTTGAATTGATTTGAGCTGATAAACTTAGTAGATTCGCTGTTGTTGCGGCTCTTTTGCTAGGTGAATTTTGTGCAAATGTGGTTTTAGGTTAGTTGCTGTAGTTTTGATGGTGTATGTTTACTGTTGTAGTTTAGCTGTTGTCGGTTTGTTGCTTTCGTGTTTTTTGTTCGGATGGATGTTAATAGCTTATCGCAGAAACAGGGCAGCTTAAATAGCAGTCGCCACATTCGTCGCAACGGTTTCGGTTCACAGAATATTCGCTGTCGTTTTCATCGATAGCTAGAAATGAACATTTTATCTTACATACGCCGCATGATATGCATTTATCGTTATCTATTTTAAGTCCGCGGTATTTTATTTTTGCATTGCCGTATGAAAAATAGATTCGATTAAGTTTGTTTTCGCGGGTGGCTTGTTCAAAGTCGTAATCGAAAATATCGCCTCTGCCAGATGTTATGCAAAAGACTACCATTGCATTATACTTCTTTTGATCTTCAATGCAAAAATTGAAAATAGGATTATTTTTTGCCTTTAAGTCATCGATAGAAATCTCTTTTGCAGAACCTGTCATACGAATAGCGTATCCGTTGTCGAATGTAGGGGAGCCGTTTTCATCGTGTACAACTTCGGTTTTTGCAGCAAGACCGCAGAGGGAGATTTTTTTTCGCGCGATGAGGTCTTTGTAAAAAGGTTTTGTGAACATTGTCATAAAATAAATACCATCGTCGTCATATCCGCGAAGGTGGGCAATTCTTGATTCGGGGTCGCCATCTTCGTTTATCGTTGTAAACGAAAGGCAGCCGATTTTGTCAAACTTTTCATAAATCTCTTTAATAGTCATAATTTCTCCTTATATAAATCCAATAATAATATGCAATACTGCAGAAACTGCGAGTGCGATAGTAACTAAAGACCAAATATCATAGTAGATATTTCCCTCTCTTGACAATATATATTATATATAATAATATATCACTATCACCAAATCGTAAAGTAAGCACTTAAATGTGCTATAGTCACCTTTTGGATACTATTGAGATAAAAGACGACTTTTGTAAAGAAGATATCGGAGAAGAATTATGTCTGAAACATTGCCTGCATGCCCAGTTGAAACAACACTAACATTAATAAGCGATAAATGGAAGATTCTTATTATTCGGGATTTAAGCGGTGGAACAAAGAGGTTTGGTGAGCTTAAGAGATCATTAAATGGAATATCTCAGAAAGTTTTAACTGCAAATCTTCGAGGAATGGAGAAAAGTGGGCTTGTGAATCGCTGTGTTTATGCGCAAGTGCCTCCGAAGGTTGAGTATTCGCTAACAGAGCTTGGGGCGAGCTTGCAACCTGTTATTTCCTCGCTTGCCGATTGGGGTACAAGTTACAAACTTTCGCTAAAAGCTGCAGATTTAACAGATAGTCCGTCAAAAAAATAATATGATACTTTATATCTTGGTTTTTGTTGCAAAACTATAGAGGTATCAAAAGATCAACACTCATTTGAACTGAGCTATGCCGATTGTGCGGCATATACAGATATAGCAGAAAAACATCCATTGGCTTGTAGCTTTTGGGTGTTTTTATTTATTATTTAGCAAAAGCAAGGCTTATAAAAGTAATAAAATATTGTCCCCACTCATAAGTTTAATTATACGATTAAAAGGGGGATATAAGATGAAAGGCCTTCCTGAGGAGAGAGCTGTTGTGCTCGCAGAATATATTATAGAAAACAAATCGACGGTGAGAGCGACTGCAAAAGTACATAATATATCGAAGTCTACAGTGCATAAAGATGTGAGTGTTCGGCTTCGTAAGATAAATCCTGCTCTTTACAAGGAGGTTTTACAGGTTCTTATGCACAACAAAAGCGAGCGGCATATAAGGGGCGGGATAGCGACAAAGCTAAAATATGCATCGGAGAAAAAGGGAAAATAAGAGTTTTCAAAGAGGTGTTTTTCGTGTTTAATAAGATATTAGTGGCAGAGTTTTGGAGATGTGCGCTTCTGATGAGCCACAAATGCAAACAGTGAGTTTGCAAACCGCATTTATGCGGTTGACGCGAAGCGTTTTGTGGGTGGGGGTTCGGTGGGTATAAAAAATTCGAGATGAATGTGTATAAAAAATAAAAAGACATAGCTCTGAATGATCAGAAGCATGTCTTTTTTAATGTTGAATTATTTATTATAGGTAGCTTTTTGCAATATCAGCAAGACCGACATAAAGCTCAGAGAATTGGTCGGTAAGATAATCGGCGGTAGTTGAACCGAAGGTAAGCAGATCTGAGGGTTGTTCTTTATTTAAAGTTATAGTGACTACGGTTCCCGATTGTTCGCTTGAAACTACATTGATTTCACCATTCATCTGCTTTATTGCAAGTTCTGCAACGGTTAATCCAAGGCCTAAACGGTCATGCGGCACTCCACCTTCATGGTAGTGGAAATATGGCTCAAATATTTTTGAATAACTTGACGGTGAAATACCATTTCCATCATCCGATATTTTTATTATTATCTTATCATTTTCGCATTTTGCGGTTATCGAGATACTCTTGCTATCGCTTGCGTAAATAGTGCAGTTGTTTATTATAGCGATTATAGACGGAGTGAAGAAGTTGAGATCTAGATTTGCATATATTCCGGGCTCTACAGAATAGTGAAAATTGTAGTTTGCATTTTTAAGCACTACTTCAACTGAAGATAGAAGTTCTGTTAAATATATTGAAAAATGTATTTTCTTTAAAATAAGAGGTACCGATTTTGTATCAGAGAGCATATTGAATCGGCTGAGCGACTGTACTTTATTTAAAAGCATAAATGTGCTTTTCTCGATCCCCTTTAACTGTCCGATTAATTCGGGAGATATATTTTCAAGCTTTCGAGAGATAGGTATTAGCTTTGAAATAATAGATGTTAAATCATTTCCGAGTGAAGTTGATATAGCTACAGAATCGGTTGTCACCAGTTTTTTAGTTGCTATAAACACATAATAACTCTCATCCTGGCCTATATAAAACGAGGTGGAACTAAAGCTGATATAAGGGGTCATATCCCCCTTAGCGGCAAAAACAATACGCTCCCCACGACTGAGTGCATCAAGATCTGCTGTTGAAACATGTTGCATCAAAAAATCGTCTGGAAGTACTTTGAATGCTTTTTCCATCTCTTCGTTTTTATATATTGGAGTAAAGTCTTTGTCGGTCACAAAGGTGCATCCGGGTGTGTCTTTTAAGCTTTCAAGCAGAAAATCGAGTTTATTCATATTAATACCTCGTTTAGTTGTTATGCTCATTTTATCATCATATTCGACAAATTACAACAAATATCGACAACAATAAATTAGTGCATTTTATATAAGTATTGTACAAATAAAAGGATTTATCTAATTGGCAAATAATAGAAGTTGCTTTGTAGACTATGTTGTATTAAAAATTGAAGGATTTGGCAACTTAACGAGAATATTGATAAATTATTAACAAATTTTGATAAATTTACAAAATTATTATTTTTCTCTTGTTATTTGGCACAATATATTATAAAATGAATATAGAAATTTAAAGGAGGAATTTAAAATGGCAATAAAAATTGGTATTAACGGTTACGGACGTATCGGAAGACTTGTTTTCCGTGCGGCTATGGCACAACCTGAGAAGTTTGAGGTTGTAGGTATAAACGATCCTTTTATCGATCTCGACTACATGGTTTACATGACAAAGTACGACACAATCCACGGCAGATTTGATGGTACAGCTGAAGTGAAAGATGGTAAATTCACAGTTAACGGCAAAACTATCGAAGTGTTTAACGAGAGAGATCCTGCAGCTATCGGCTGGGGAAAAGTTGGCGCTGATTATGTTGTTGAGTCAACAGGTGTCTTCACAACAACTGAGGCGTGTATGGCTCATATCAATGGCGGCGCTAAAAAAGTTGTTATCTCAGCTCCTGCTAAAGATGATACCCCAACATTTGTTATGGGTGTTAATAATGATAAATACACAAGCGATATGAATGTTGTTTCAAACGCTTCTTGTACAACAAACTGTCTAGCTCCTCTAACAAAAGTTATCAACGATAACTTCGGTATAGTTGAGGGTCTTATGACTACAGTTCACGCTACAACAAACACACAGAAAACTGTTGACGCTCCTTCGAACAAAGACTGGAGAGGTGGACGTGCTGCTGCTGGCAACATCATCCCTTCATCAACAGGTGCTGCTAAAGCTTGTGCGCTTGTTATCCCTGAAGTTAAAGGCAAACTAACAGGTATGGCATTCAGAGTTCCAACTCTTGATGTTTCTGTTGTTGA
>CAYJGP010000092.1:0-7878 GCA_964369435.1 uncultured Oscillospiraceae bacterium
AAAAGAGGGGGAACTCAGCGGATTTCATTATATTATCATAGGATGATGGCTCAATTAGCTCCTTTAGCAAAAATCCGTGTTCTGCTGCTTTGTTTGTATAGAATGAAATAGGGCGGTGGAAATGGGTGGTAGCGCCCCAGAAGTTGTTTTTAAAACTGTATACAGATAGATACTTCGAGATGATTTTTCTATCGAGAAAGTTGCTATCCCCATCCCAAACTGCATCGTAAAATGCGGGATGTACTATCGAACAGTAGAAAACCCCGCCTTTTTTTAAAACTCTTGCAGTTTCAGAGATAGTTATGTCTATCTCTTCTATGTCCATTAATACCTGATTGCAAAATACCATATCAAAGCTATTTTCGTTAAATGGAAAGTCCTTCTCGATATCAACTATAGAAAAACTGCATTTTGGATATTTTTCCTTTGCGATTTTAATCATCTGCGCTGAACCATCGCACCCTATTGTATCTGCGCCAATTGAGGAGAAATATTCGGTGTAGTTGCCGAAACCACAGCCGAGGTCGAGGACTTTCTTGTCTTGAAGTGAATGAAATCGCTCTGCTACCACTTTCATGTTTTGCTTTGCGAAAGGGGAACTTTGTTGAGAATTTGTATACTCCATTGCGGCGCTGTTCCAATCGTTGATATGCTCTTTGTTCATATCATATCCCCTTTAATTGTTATTTCTAGCGGCAACCATCTTATCAAATGCCCTGTAGCTTAGTGCTTCGCTAATATCCCGAATATCGATATCGGTTTTACCCTCAAGATCAGCTATCGTGCGCGCTACTTTTAGAATTTTTTCGTAACTTCTAGCGGAAATATTAAACTTCTCAAAATATTTTTTCAAAAATGCGTTTGTCGTCTCATCAAGGTGACAATATTTTTTTGTCATTGATGAGGTCATATCGCTATTTTTATAGATGTTTTCACCTTTAAAACGGGCTATTTGTCTCTCTCTAGCAGTTCGAACCTTTAAACGAATACTCTCACTGCTCTCACCCTGTGCGCTAGATTGTAAATCGTCGTAGTTAACGGCAGAAACAAAAACCTGCAGATCAATTCTATCGACGATAGGTCCTGAAATTTTGTGCAGATACCTGTTTATCTCGAAAGGGCGACAGCTGCATTTTTTCTGTGGATGGTTTAAAAAACCGCATGGACAGGGGTTCATCGCCGCTATCAATATTATATTGCAAGGATATGTAACTTTAGCCTTTGCCCTTGAGACAGTGACAACACTATCCTCTAGAGGGGAGCGCAGTGTTTCGATTAGTGCTCGCTCAAAGTGAGGGAGCTCATCGAGAAACAAAACACCGTTGTGGGCAAGTGAAAGCTCGCCAGGTGAAGGATTTGAACCGCCACCTGTAAGCGAAACAATAGAAGCGGTATGATGTGGAGAGCGAAACGGACGCTCTGTAACAAGTCCTTTGTATCCGTTTGCATTCGAAACTGAAACAATTTTTGTTGTTTCAATCGCTTCATCGAAGGTCATAGGAGGGAGAATTGTTGGAATTCTCTTTGCAATCATACTTTTGCCAGAGCCGGGAGGGCCTATCATCAACAGGTTATGTCCACCAGCTGCCGCTATAACCGCCGCGCGCTTTGCAACAACCTGTCCTAAAACATCACTAAAGTCGATAGAACTTTCAAAACTGCTTTCAGTTTGTCTATCGTCTATCTGTGGAGCTGTATATTTAACCTCTCCAGTTAGAATTTGAACAGCTTCTTTTGCCTGTGTAACAGCTATTATCTCGATATCTTTTACGATGCTCGCTTCGTGATAGTTTTGTATTGGCAAGAAAAAACGCTTTACACCATGCTGTTTTGCAGCAATTACCATAGGCAGTATGCCGCTGACAGGGCGAAGCTTGCCATTTAGGGAAAGTTCTCCTACAAATGCAGTGTTTTCAGCATTTATTTTAAGATCTTCTGTAATTGTCGCTATTGATACAAATATCGGTAGATCAAAGACTGGGTTTTGCTTTTTAAGGTCAGCGGGAGCAAGGTTTACGGTAATCCGTCCGGCTGGCAGCTTAAATCCTGAATTTTTAAGGGCTGCACGAACTCTGTCCCGACTCTCGCGAACAGCAGTATCCACAAGCCCCACAATATCAAATGATGGAAGCCCTTTGCCGATATCGCTCTCAACATCGACCTTTTTAGCGTCGATACCGACGACAGAGAAAGATGTTAACTTAATAAAGATAAAATCACCCCCAAAATTATATAGGAAAAGATAAGTCTATTTATATACCACCGACCATTGTCGAAGCGATAATAACGTCGGTTGTAAGTGATAAAAAAGCATTGCAGATAGGATGGGAATAATAAAATGTTTTGTTCTGTCTGTGCTCTTTTTCTGTAAAGCTCTAAAATGAATGCGATGACTTAAGCTATTATAGATAACAGCGAAATAAAATATAAAGCAAAGTATAAAGGTTCATATCTTACAAAGCTAACTGATTATAAGATAAAACATTTATAACTACTCTCTCAGTTGAATTTGCGGTTAATTAAAACCGTTACTTGCATACTATCAGTGTAGTAATAAAAATACATTTTATACTGTTTAAATCCATTATAATAAGTAAACTTAATAAAAGCAATAAGAACAAATAGAGTAAAGCGTTTAATCTTTCGAAAAAATTTACTATTTTAGCTTGATTTTACAACTAAATTTAGATATTATATATCTATTACATTAAGGAGGCAATAGAATGAGTCTTTATGATATTTGGAAATCAAAAGAATTAACAGATACCGACCTTACAGCAGAACTCTTAGAGATAGAGGGAAATGAAGAAGAGATAAACGAGCGTTTTTATCGCTACCTCGAATTTGGAACAGCGGGTATTCGCGGAATACTAGGTGCTGGTACAAACAGAATGAATGTCTATACAGTGGCGCACGCTACAAACGGACTTGCAAACTACCTATCAGGTTTTGATAAGCCAAGCGTTGCGATAGCTTACGATAGCAGAATAAAGTCTGATTTATTTGCAAAAACAGCTGCGGAAGTTTTAGCGGGCAAAGGTATCAAAGTTTATATCTATGATGAACTTATGCCAACTCCAATGCTCTCGTATGCAGTGCGTGAACTTAAATGCGATGCGGGTATAGTTGTAACAGCTTCTCA
The DNA here is from genome assembly GCA_964369435.1 of uncultured Oscillospiraceae bacterium. Lineage (GTDB taxonomy): Bacteria > Bacillota > Clostridia > Oscillospirales > Ruminococcaceae > CAYJGN01. Next base: position 3,143 of record CAYJGP010000092.1, read on the forward strand.
CAACCCTGCAAAATACAACGGATATAAAGTTTATGGTCCAGATGGTTGTCAGCTTACTGATAACGCGGCAAATGCAGTTCTTGCGGAGATTTCAAAGACGGATATTTTTGATGTTACAAAGATTTCTTTTGAAGAAGGTATTGCGAATGGTAGCATCGAATATATAAAACAAGAATTAATCGATAGCTATATTGCTCTTGTTTTGGGACAAAGGGTTAATAAAGATGTCTCGAAAGAGGCGAATTTAAAAGTTGTATATACACCGCTAAACGGAACTGGTAATAAGCCTGTGCGCCGAGTTTTATCTGAGATGGGCATAACTGATGTAACGATGGTTCAGGAGCAGGAGATGCCAGATGGCAACTTTACTACCTGTAGCTACCCAAATCCTGAGATAAAAGAAAGTTTACAGCTTGGAATTGATTTGTGTACTGCGACTAATGCAGATATTCTACTTGCAACGGACCCCGATGCAGACAGAGTTGGTATTGCAGTGCCACATGAAGGGGAGTATAAGCTTATCTCTGGTAATGAAGTTGGCGTTTTAATGCTTGACTATATTGCAAGATGCAGAACCCTTAGCGGGAATATGCCTAAAAACCCGATAGCTGTTAAAAGTATTGTAACAACAGGGCTTGCAAACAGAGTTGGTGCTAATTATGGGATTGAGGTAATTGACGTTCTAACAGGATTTAAATATATCGGAGAGCAGATAGCAATGCTTGAGGAGAATGAGCAAGAGGATAGATTTTTACTCGGCTTTGAAGAGAGTTATGGATATTTAACTGGAACGTTTGTCCGCGATAAAGATGCAGTTATTGCATCGATGCTTATCTGCGAGATGGCAAGCTATTTTAAAAAAGTAGGTAGTTCTATCTATATCGAGCTTCAAAAGATATATGAGAAGTATGGAAGATATATCCACAAAATTGGAAACTTCAGCTGTGAGGGCGCTAGTGGAATGGAACAGATGAAAAACATCATGAGTGGGCTTCGTGAAAATCCTCCGAGCGAGATAGGGGCACTTAAAGTTTTAAGTTACAGCGATTATGCACAGAGTGTTACGATCGACTGTAAAACAAATGAAAAAACGGCTATTAATCTACCAAAGAGCAACGTGCTACTCTATAATCTAGAGGAGAATTGCAGCGTTATAATTAGACCTTCAGGAACAGAGCCTAAAATTAAGGCATACTACACAGTTGTTGAGGGGAAAACTGGGAATGGCGATGAGATTTTTGAGAAAATTCGCGTTTCTACAGAGAAACTTTTAGGATTCTAAAAAAACACTTGCAAAAGTTGTCCGACTATGATAAAATATTTAACAGTAACGACTATACAAAGAGGTGAATTGCAATGAAAGAAGGAATACATCCAAACTATGTGGATGCTACAATAACATGTGCTTGTGGCGAGGTTATTAAAACTAAGAGCTCAAGACCAGAGATCAGGGTTGAAATCTGTTCAAAGTGCCACCCGTTCTATACAGGTAAACAAAAACTTGTTGATACAGGCGGACGTGTTGACCGTTTCAAAAAGCGTTTCAATATCGATTAATTTTGTAGTGATAAACAGAGCTTTTGCAGTAGTGAAAGCTCTTTTTGTTTTGAGGAAGTGATTTTTATTAAAATTTCTTTTAAATATGGAGATAGCACAGACACTCATCCTTTGAGAATAGAGGTTTTCGAAGGAGAGCAGGGATTTGTTGATGATGTCGATGATATAGATAAGATTGCATGGCATTTGGCCATATTTGATGGCAATGAGATTATTGGCTGTGCGAGACTATTTTCCGAGGACGATAAAACTCTATACCATGCTGGTCGTATTGCTGTTAAGAAGAATAGACGCAGTGAAGGTATTGGATTTAAGATAATGGAGCTTTTAAAAGAGAAAGCTATTGAAATAGGCGCAGATAGTTTGGTATTGTCATCGCAAATGCAAGCGGCAGGGTTTTATGAGAAGTGCGGTTATGAAAAAGATGGCGAAATATATCTCGATCAAGACTGTCCGCATATTGATATGGTTTTGAAACTATGAGCTACAAGACGATAGCTGTAATCGGTGAAGGGTATTACGAGGAGAAGAAGAGCAAGTTTATTGCGAAAATTATACCTGTAGCATCAGCTGAAGAAGCGCTCCAGATAGTTGCAGAAACAAAGAAGAAAAATCGAGATGCCGCTCATAATGTCTTTGCATACAGGATAAAAGAGGGCAATACTGAACGTCAAAGCGATGACGGCGAACCTTCGGGAACTTCTGGTATGCCTATTTTATCTGTGCTCAAAGGAGCGGAGATTTTTGATGTTTTATGTATCGTAACAAGGTATTTTGGAGGAACGCTGCTTGGTACGGGCGGTTTGGTGCGTGCTTATGGCAGTGCGGCAGCAGATGCACTTTCAAATACCGAGATCGTTGAGCTTGTAAATGCTACATACTTTACGGCAGTTATCGATTATAAATTCCTCGGCATATTCGATGAAATTGCACCGAAGCTCGGCGCTGTTATATCTGATAGAGATTTTGCCGATAAAATAGCTATTACATTTTATATAAAAAGTGAAAATGCTGATAAATTTTGCCTCGAAATGACTGATAAATTAAACGGCAAGATTGAATTTTCGAGAATAAAAGAAGTTTTGAGACGAATTTAAAGGGTTTTTTTGTCTTTTGCGGTATTATATTTATAGAGGCAAAGGCGGTGAAAAATGTGGTAATTCGAGAAAAAACCGAAAAAAATGAAGATATATTCCTATCAGAGTTTGCAAAAAAGAGTGCTTTGAGCCGTGGCCGGATGCATCCTGAGGCAAAGTGTGCTGTGCGAACTGAATTTGCGCGCGATAGAGATAGAATAGTTCATTCGCAATCATTTAGGAGACTTCGACATAAGACGCAGGTGTTTTTAGCGCCAAAGGGTGACCATTACCGAACAAGACTTACTCATACACTTGAAGTGAATCAAGTTGCAAGAACAGTTTCAAGGGCGCTTTGTCTAAATGAAGATTTAACCGAAGCAATTGCACTTGGTCACGACCTTGGACACACTCCATTTGGCCATGCTGGTGAACGTGCACTCGACTCGGTAGTACCATTTTTGTTTGACCATGCAGCGCAGAGTGTTCGAGAGATAAATATCTATGAAAAAGAAGGGCGAGGGCTAAACCTTACATATGAAACGCTAAATGGGATAGCTAACCACTCAGAAAAGCATAGAGATAGATGCGAAACACTTGAGGCTAAAGTTGTTTCGTTTGCGGATAGAATTGCCTATTTAAACCACGATATCGACGATGCGATAAGAGCGGGTATAATAGAGGAGTCGGATGTGCCTTTTGATGTGCATCAGATACTAGGTTATGAGAAGAGCGAGAGGATAACTTCGCTTGTTGTTTCACTTATTGAAAATAGCATAAGCGATATAATGCTCGATGATAAAACAGCTGCAGCATACAGAACGCTATATGACTTTATGTTTAAGTTTGTTTATAAAAATAGTGCGGCTAAAGAGCATGAAATAAAGGCTGAAGAGATGATAAAAAGAGTTTATCACTATTTTTTGAAAAACCTTACAAGGCTACCGAGCGACTATAAAAAAACCGCTGATAAAGAGGGTGTTGAGAGGGCGGTATGCGACTATATCGCAGGGATGACCGACCATTTTTTACTAAACATCTATGAGGATGCATTTATTCCTAAAGTTTGGAGTTTTTAGATGAGATTATCTGAGCAATTTTTATATGACCTTAAAAACCGAAACGATATTGTTTCGATTATTGGTGGTTATCTAGATCTTAAAAAGAGAGGGAAGACGAGCAACGGTCTCTGTCCATTTCACGGTGAGAAGACCCCGTCTTTTACCGTATATGACGACACCCAGTCATACTATTGCTTCGGCTGCCAGAATGGCGGCGATGTTATAACATTCATAATGAATATTGAAAACCTTGACTATATAGAAGCCGTGAAGTTTTTAGCAGACCGCTCAGGTCTTACGATGCCTGCTGAAAGTGATATAGACGAATATAAACTAAAGCTTAAAAAGCGAGCTCGTGAAGCAAATAAAACAGCAGCACTACATTTCTATAACTCGTTATATGAAAGCGAGGGGACCGAAGCGCTTGAATATCTGCACAGCAGAGGTTTTACAGACAATACGATAAAAAAGTGGGGACTTGGATATGCCAAGAACAGCTTTGATGAACTGATAAAACATCTCACCGAAAAGGGTTTTAAGATAGCTGAGATAGCAGCTGCAGGACTATGCGTTAAGAGTCGCAAAAACAGCAGCCATTATAGTTATTTTAGAAATAGAATTATTTTTCCGATAATCGATATAAGAGGCGATGTTATTGGGTTTGGTGGTAGGGTTTGCGATAACAGTAAACCGAAATATTTAAATACCTCCGATACTGAGCTGTTCCGTAAGCATCAAAACCTTTATGGAATGAACTTTGCAAAGAGTACAAAACAAGAGTTTTATATCCTGGCAGAAGGGTATGCAGATACTATTGCCATTGCAAGAGCGGGGTTTGATAACGTTGTTGCAACGCTTGGAACTGCGCTATCAAAAGATCAAGCTCTACTTCTAAAGCGGTATACAAATGAAGTTGTCATAGCTTATGATATGGATGATGCTGGCAAAAAAGCAACAGATAGAAGCATTGATATATTGAAAGAGGCAGCGCTCAATGTTCGAGTTTTAAGGCTCGATAGGGCAGATGCAAAAGACCCTGATG
>CAYJGP010000092.1:7888-8208 GCA_964369435.1 uncultured Oscillospiraceae bacterium
AAAAAGTATGGAAGAGATAGATTTGCATCTTTAATTGAGAATAGCTGAGGATCGGTTGCATATATTCTCAGAAATATTAAAAACAAATACGATATTGATACCGATGAGGGCAAGGCTGAGTATATAAAAGCTATAATACCAATGCTCTCAAAACTATCAATTGTTGAAAAGGATATATATATTAGCAAAGTGGCGAAAGAGACAGATGTTGCAAAAGCCGCAATCCTGCAGCAGGTGAATGTTGTATCCAAACGTAACCAAAAGAGGGCGGAGAATAAGCAAAGGAAAGTTGAAACCTCAAATATAGCAAAGCGACCACT
>CAYJGP010000093.1:0-8130 GCA_964369435.1 uncultured Oscillospiraceae bacterium
TCACTTGGATTTGAGAGTCTTTATGAAGTGGTTGATTTAAGATTTACAGAAGAAGTTGATTTTGCGCAGGCAAAAGAGAGATTAAATGATGTTATGCCGCGTGGAATTAAGGTGATAAGCATAGACTATCCTATAAATAAGCCGTCTGCAATTGATGAAGCAAATTTTATAGTTAGAATTGAAGCTGTTAATTCTGCAAAAATCGAAGAGATTTTATCTAGTGAAAATATTTTCGTTATGAAAAAATCTAAAAAAGGATTTGTTAAAACAGATATAAAACCATTTTTAAATAATTACAAGATTGAACAGTGCGATGATGATACTGTAATCGATATCTTTTTACCATGTGGGATAAATTTAAATATAAACCCTATGCTTTTCATAAAGCATTTTGAAGAAGTGCTTGGCAAAAAGATTTATACTGAGATTAAAAGAACAATGCTATATATTGAAGGGCGGAAAAAGTTTTGCTAAAAGGCTTGATTTTGCTTAAGCATTGTGTTATAATCTATTAGCATTTAAGCTTCCGCTGTCTCTTCGGCGGGAATTAATGCCCGTAAATCGGACATTGAGACAGGCAGTCCTCTGAAAGTTTTGTTCATGAATGCCTAAATAATAAGGAGGTATATTATGGACGCATTAAAAACAATTGCGCAGTCATCAATTAAAGAGGCACCGCCTACCTTTAATATAGGTGATACAGTTAAAGTACATGTTCTCATTAAAGAGGGTGAGAGAGAAAGAGTTCAGCTATTCGAAGGAACAGTTATAGCTCGTAAACACGGTGGGGTTATGGAAACTTTCACTGTAAGACGTCTTTCATACGGCGTTGGAGTTGAGAGGGTTTTCCCAATTCATTCACCACATGTTGTAAAAGTTGATATTATAAGAAGAGGCCGCGTTCGCAGAGGTAAACTATACTATCTAAGAGGTAGAGTAGGTAAAGCCGCGAAGGTTCGTGAGCAGATTAGGTAAGAACTTTAAAAGGAACTGGTTTTCAGTTCCTTTTTTATAATTTGAGGTGTTTTATGAAATCATTAAAAAACAGTATTCTCGATTGGTTAGACGCTATTGTTGTAGCCCTTGCTTTTGTTGTTATTTTATTTACATTTGTCCTTCGAATTGCAACGATAGATGGGGTTTCTATGTACCCAACGCTTGAGCATGGCGAGAGAGTTTTAGCATTTCAAATGTTCTATACGCCAAAACAGGGTGATATAGTTATTGTATCATTGCCAAGTGAAAACTATGTCCCATATATAAAAAGAGTTATAGCCGTTGAGGGTGATACTATTGAAATAGACCATACTAACGGCAAAATTATAGTAAACGGTGAAGTGTTAGATGAAGATTATATTTTACCTGAAGAAAATGAAAATTACGGCAGCTTTGAAGGTGTTGCGGTAGTGCCTGATAACTGTATCTATATTTTAGGTGATAATCGCAATAATTCAAAAGATAGCCGATATGGAACTATCGGGTTCGTTGAAGAAGAATATATAATAGGGCATGCTTTTTTAAGGGTATATCCTTTTGATAGTATTGAGGTATTATAATTTGTGATTAGTTTTATTTGAAAGTTGCTAGATGTAGATAAGTTTTGCTTAGAGAATAAAGAGATTGTCGCAATAAAAATATCAATAACAAGAATAGAAACATTTTAAATGATGTATAGGATATATAAGTGGACAGATTAAAATGTTGACAAGGGTATTTCAGAGTTTATTTATAGTTATTCTAAAAATAAACATAAAGGAGTGGAAGATAGATGAAGATGGAACAAAAAAGGGCGGATAGAGCGAATAAAGCTACCGTTGTTGCGGAATCGAGCGAGAGAAAAATTCAGTGGTACCCGGGCCATATGACAAAAACAAGCAGAATGATTGTTTCTGCGGTGAAAGATGTTGATATTGTTATCGAGCTTTGTGATGCAAGGGCGCCATTATCTACAACAAATCCGCATCTTGAAAAGCTAACAGCACATAAACCTCGTCTTATAGTGCTAAATAAAAGTGATCTTGCAGACGGTAAAAAGACCGATGCTTTTATTGCATATTTTAAAAATAAAGGTGTAAAAGCAATAGCAATAGACTCGAAGAACAAGAGGATTGGAAAGATATTAAATAGTGCTATAGAAGAGGTATTATCAGATCTATTAGAACGACTAAAAGCGAGAGGGATGGAGAATAGAGCTCTTCGTGCAATGATTATTGGTATTCCAAACGTTGGCAAGTCGTCGCTTATAAATAATCTATGTGGCGGGAGACGCGCAAAAGTAGAGGACAGGCCAGGTGTTACTCGAGGAAAACAATGGGTTACAACTAAAGATGGGCTTGAACTGCTTGATACACCAGGTGTTCTGCTTCCGAAGTTTGAAAATCAAGACTATGCAAAAAACATAGCTTTTATAGGGTCGATAAACGATGACATACTAGACCTTGAATGGCTTAGCTGCGAGATTTTGTTGTTTATAAAAGAAAATTACCCGGGAAATATAAATGATCGCTATAATGTGAACCCTACAGAATTTGATGATAGCTATGAGCTTTTAAAAGCGATTGGTAAAAAGCGCGGAATGCTTATGGCAGGTGGCGTTGTAGATACTGAGAGAGCGTCTGTTGCGGTTCTTGATGAATTTCGTGGCGGTAAGATGGGCCTTATAACACTTGATAGTTTAGATGGAAATGACGATGAATAAGCTTTTTTTGTTTGATAAAGAGATTAATGAAAACGGATTATTAGCAGGTGTTGATGAGGCAGGTAGAGGACCGCTTGCAGGACCTGTTGTTGCGGCGGCTGTTATTTTAAAAGACGATTTTGAAAGCGATATTCTAAACGATTCAAAAAAACTATCTGAGAAAAAAAGAGATATTCTCTATGATGAAATAATAAATGGTGCATTGTCTTATTGTGTCTCTTTTGTTTCACCAGAGATAATAGATGAAATAAACATTCTAAATGCTACGATGAAGGCGATGAAAGAGGCGGTGGAAGGACTGACGCAGAAACCGAACTTAGTCCTCATTGATGGGAACAAAGCGCCAGATGGAATTGAAAATGCGAAAACAATTATAAAAGGGGATGCAACATCTGCCTCTATTGCGGCGGCGTCGATTCTTGCAAAGGTTGAGAGAGATAGATTTATGAAAAATTTATCGCCTGAATATGATAAGTATCAGTTTATAAAACATAAAGGATACGGTACGAAGCTACACTATCAGATGATTGAAGAATATGGAGTTTCAGATATCCACAGAAGAAGTTTCTTAAAGAAGATTTTAAAAGATGGATAGAAAGAAAATTGGAGATATAGGAGAGAGCATAGCGGCAGTTTACCTAAAGTTTCATGGTTATAAAATAATTGAGAAGAACTTTAGCTGTCGGTTTGGTGAGATTGATATAATTGCGCTAAAAGGTGATGAAATTGTTTTTGTTGAGGTGAAAACTCGCAAAAAAGATAGCCTTGTAGATGCTGTTTATGCAGTAGATTATTATAAGCAACAAAGGATTATTAAAACAGCAAAAATTTATCTATCAAAACAAACAAATGAGTATAATGTTCGCTTTGATGTCATATTGGTAGAGTGCGGAGTGGTTCCAAAAATAAATCATATAGAATCCGCCTTTGAGGTATAATATGCGTCTTTTTGATCTTCACTGCGATACTTTGACCGAGTGTTTCAAGAAAAATTTATCGATTTATAATAATGATGTAACTGATATTACTGTAAAAGGTAAATCAGATTACATACAAGCTTTTGCGCTTTACACAAAGCAGAGTATGCCGATAGAGTTTTTGAGAGAATATTTTATTCGAAATTTTGAATATCTTGAAAAACAGGTCAGAGGAATTGAGAATTTTAGTATTATAGAAGATAATCTTCCAAACAAAACAGCTGGCGGTATATTTGCAATAAGAACAGTTGAAAACTGCAATGTTTTATATGATCTTAATAATTTTGATCTTTTTTTGAAGTATAATATATTTGCCGCAAGTCTTACACATAATGAGCAAAACTGTCTTGCTGGGGGTGCTTTATCGGAAGGTAATGTGACCGATTTAGGGTATAAGGTTATTTCGTTGTTTAATAGCCACAATATAGCTTTAGATATATCGCATCTCAATGATATTAGTTGTTTTGAAGCTTTAAGTTATAGTGATAAGCCTATTGTTGCTACCCACTCAAACTCAAAGGTAGTAACTGATAACAAACGAAACATTTCAGATGAGATTTTTAGAGAGGTTGCTTTGCGTGGTGGAGTTGTTGGGATAAATATGCACAGCCCATTTTTATCTAATAAAGAAGCGACAGTTGATGATATAGTAAAGCATATATATCATTTTCTGAGTTTGGATGGAGAAAATGTTGTAGCACTTGGGTGTGATATGGATGGCGGATTAATTCCGTCGGATATTATAAACCTAAGTGGTCTTGAAAAGCTATACGATTATATGTTAAAATTAAATTTCAGTGAAAACATTGTCGATAAAATATTTTATAAAAACGCATATGATTTTTTTGTGAAACGGGGGACTTTAGATGATATATGAAAGTACGCGGGATAACAGTTTGAGTTTTAACTCAGCAAAGGTAATTTCCGATGGAATTTCAAATGAAGGAGGACTTTTTTTACCAAAAGAGTTTCCGAAGTTTAGTGAGGCAGAATTCAAAAATTATATAGGTGCAGGCTATAATGATCTTGCAAAGTTTATTATGGGCAGATTTTTAGATGATTTTAACAGCGTCGATCTATCAAAGTTTATTGATGAAGCTTATAATGACAAAAAGTTTGATACTAACGAAATAGTCCCAGTTAAAAAGGTTTGTGACAACTTCTTTTTAGAGTTGTGGCATGGACCTACCTGTGCATTTAAAGATATGGCACTATTAATGCTTCCGCATTTTATGGTGTACAGCGCTAAAAAAGAAGATGACGGTAAAGAGATAATTATTCTCGTTGCAACTTCCGGTGATACAGGTAAAGCGGCACTTTCGGGATTTGCCGATATAGATGGTATTAAAATAGCGGTATTTTATCCTGAAAACGGTGTTTCTAATACGCAAAAGCTTCAGATGGTAACGCAAGATGGCGAGAATGTTTATGTTGCGGCGGTAAAAGGGAATTTTGATGATGCACAGACAGGTATTAAAAAGATTTTTACTGACAAAGCTATATCGGACAAGCTTTCAGAAAGTGGATATAAGCTCTCTACTGCAAATTCAATAAACTGGGGCAGACTTCTGCCGCAAATAGTTTATTATGTATACGGCTATCTAAAACTTGTGTTCGATAAAGAGATTGAATATGGGGAAGAGATTGATGTTGTTGTACCTACAGGGAATTTTGGCAACATTTTAGCTGCTTATATTGCAAAGAATTTGGGTATACCGTTTGATAAACTTATCTGTGCTTCAAATGAAAATAACGTGCTTACCGACTTTTTAAACACTGGTATCTACGATAAAAAACGTGAATTTAAACTTACCTATTCGCCATCGATGGATATATTGATTTCAAGCAACCTTGAAAGGTTAATATACCTTGCAGCCGATAGAGATAGCGAAGAAGTTAAAAGTCTTTATCGCAAGCTTTTTGAGGATGGTAGTTTTAAAATAAATGAAACTACATTTTCAAAAATCAATAAAAACTTTTTAGGTGGGTACTGCAAAGATAAAGATACAGTCGAGACTATTAAAAAATACTATGAAAAACATGATTATTTAATAGACCCACATACAGCTGTAGCAGTTGAAGTTGGAGATAGGCTATCAGATAAAAAACGACTAGTTGCAGCGACTGCGAGTCCATATAAGTTTACAGCAGTTATTGCGGAAGCTTTGGGACTTTGCGTACAAAGCAGTAACGAAGATATAGAAAAGATAACGAATACCAAAGTACCAACCCCACTAAAAGATCTTGATAAAAAGCAGATAAAGTTTTCAGATAGTTTTGAAAAAGAAAATTTATTCGAAGCAATTGAGGAGTTTTGGGAGATATAATATGAGTTTGTTTGTTATTGGAGATCTGCATCTTTCGATAGCAGTTGAAAGCAAAAAAATGGATATCTTCAAAGGTTGGGAAAACTACACCGAACTTTTGCAAAAGCATTGGAGTGAAACTGTTCGAGATGAAGATACCGTTGTTATACCGGGGGATATTAGCTGGTGCACAACACTAGATGAAGGGTTTCTAGATTTTCAGTTTATTGAAAATCTACCTGGAAAAAAGGTAATACTTAAAGGAAATCATGACTATTGGTTTGCAGGACGCAAGAAGTTTATGGATTTTCTCTCAAAACACGGTTTTACATCTATGTCGCTTTTGCACAACAACAGTATAGAAGCAGAAGGTGTTACCCTTTGTGGCACGAGGGGATGGATAAATGAGAAGAGCGACCCTGCCGGAATAAAGATTATAGAGCGTGAGGCGATAAGGCTTGAGACATCTATAAAAACAGCCGCTGCGGGAAGTGAGACAATCGTGTTTTTGCACTATCCGCCGCTTTATGGCAATGATATCTGTATACCGATAATAGATGTTTTGAAGAAATATAATATAAAAAAGTGCTTTTATGGACATCTTCACGGGCCGAGTTTGAAGAATGCATTTAGAGGATTTTATGATGGAATATTCATAGATATTATCTCGGCGGATTACCTAAAATTCAGACCATTAAAAATTCTGTAAAAAAATATAGATTTTTAGCTAAAATGTGATATAATATAGATTGGTGTTTAAAGTATTAACGCTAACCGCCTTTTATCACTTCTTTAAAAGGACAAAAAAATAACTAAATTAAAAAAGTTTTTGGAGGAAAAAATGAAACTAATCAGCAGTGAGAAAATCGAGACAAATAAGTACGAGCTTAAAATAGCCGTATCAAAAGAAGAGTTTGAGAGTGCGGTAACCGATGCTTTTAACAAAAACAAAAAGAATATTAACGTACCTGGTTTTAGAAAAGGTAAAGCACCAAGAAGCCTTATCGAGAAGATGTATGGTAAAGAGATGTTCTATAACGATGCAATAGAAGCAACATACGGCAAAGCTTATGACGAAGCTGTTGTTGAAGCTGCTATTGAGCCTGTTGATATGCCTCAGGTTGAACTTATTTCAACAGAGTTTGACAATGGATATGAGTTTTCAGCTTTTGTATTTGTAAAGCCTGAAATCACAGTTAAAGACTATAAAAAGATAAAAGCAGAGGCAGTTGAAGTTGCAGTTGCTGATGATGAAGTTAATGAAGAGATAAACAGAACTCTTGATAAAAATGCAAGAGTTGTAACAGTTGAAGACAGAGCTTGTGTTGATGGCGACATCGCAAACATCGACTTTGAAGGTTTTGTTGACGGTGTTGCTTTTGAAGGCGGTAAAGGTCAGAACTATGACCTAACTATCGGTTCAGGAACATTTATCCCAGGATTTGAAGATCAAGTAATAGGCAAAGAGATTGGCGCTGAGTTTGATGTTAATGTTAAATTCCCAAAAGAGTATGGCGCTGAGAATTTAGCTGATAAAGATGCTGTATTTAAAGTTTCAATAAATACGCTTAAGGTGCGTGAGCTACCTGCATTTGACGATGAGTTTGTCAAAGATATAAGCGAATTTGATACAGTAGCAGAATATAAAGAAGATGTTAAAGCAAAAATGCTTGAAGCAAAGAAGAAAAACTCAGATGCAGAGCTTGAGAACGCTTTAATGGACAAGGTTATCGAGGGTATTGAGGGTGAGATTCCACAGGTTATGTACGATCGCAAAGTTGATCAGCTAATTGAGGATACTGCTCGTCGTCTTCAAAGCCAGGGATTAAATCTTGATACATATCTAAAATATACAGGTATGGAGATGGCTGACTTTAGAAGAACTTTTGAAGTGCAGGCTGAAAAACAAGTTAAAATAAGATTAGCTCTTGAGAAAATAGTTGAAGTTGAAGCGATTTCTGCAACTGATGAAGAGATTGAAGCTGAATTCTCAAAAATCGCTGAGATGTATAAACTTGAAGTTGAGAAGGTAAAAGAAGTCTTCCCACAGACAGAAGTTGTAAAAGAAGTTGCTTTAAACAAAGCAATCGACTTAATTCGAGATACAGCAGATGTTAAAATAGTTAAAGAGAAGAAAGCTGCAGATAAA
>CAYJGP010000094.1:0-6819 GCA_964369435.1 uncultured Oscillospiraceae bacterium
ACAAGAAAGGATACGATTAATGATATTATGATTAACAAAAATATAGCGTTTATTGAGAAAAATGATATTGATGGAATTGAGAGGATTATTGGTAATGTTAAAGAACTTATAAACAAAGAAATTAATATCATGAATGATGAGGGTTATATTATTACCTCAACAAACAAAAGTAGAATTGGACAGTACCATGCAGGTGCTGACTACCTTTTGAAGAATAAATTGAAGCAACTCATCATAGATGATGCTAATATCGACAATTTTGAAGGCGGAAAACATGGGATTAATTTACCGGTAGAGCTAGAAAACAGGCCTACAATGGTTGTTGGAATCTCTGGAAGAAAAGATGAAGTTGAAATATTTGGTAAAATTGTTCAAGCATTTATCGAAGAGCAGTTAAACAGACTTAATAGCGCTCAAATGGAAATGAAAAACACTGAGATGCGAAATGCGTTTCTTGCAAGCTGGCTTTTGTCAGATAAGGTTATTGATGGCAGAGAGTTAACGCTTAGTGCTGAACTATTTGATATTGATATCAAAACCCAAAAAACGGTTGCTGTTATTTCAAGGTATAAATCGAATTCTGATAAGAGGAAAAATAATGAAACTATAATGTCCGCATCTATGCAGACAAATTTAAATTTATTCTCTCAGATTGAGAGTATTATTTTATCAAACTCTTACGATGCTGTTATTGCCGACTTTGGATACTACTATCTTTGTATCTTCTCAGGTGAAAATAACAATAAAATACGTTCAATTATGAATAAATGTCAAAAGTATATATACGACTATTTTAAAGTGGAAATTTCTGTTGGTGTTGGAACTGCTGGCGCAGGGCTTGATGGTGTCAAAAACTCGTTTAATGAAGCAAAGCTTGCATGTAGTGTTGCGAGTAGGTCAAAAGAGGACTATATAAAGTTTTATACAAATGTCGATAGCGAAATTCTACTATCGTTATTACCAAAGAGTTATAAAAAGCTTATATTTACCGAAATATTTAAAAATATCACAGAGGATGAAAAAAAAGAAGCGATGCAGCTTTTCGCAAGCTACTTTCAAAATGAGGGATCCATTATAGGAGTGGCAGGACAACTATACATTCATAAAAACACAGTTCAATATAGGTTAAACAAACTTGCAGATTTAATAGGACTTGATATCAGAAAAACACCTGATGTTATATGGATATATTTAATGTTCAAGCTGCACGAAACAGAAGGGATGAGGTCATAGCTAAAAAACATGCAGTAGCCTACAAAACGATATAAATCGTGTAATAATGCGGATTAATTGTTGAAATTAATATAAAAAGGCACTGTAGTGCCTTTTTTTATAGCTATTGTTACAAGACACAAGTGGAAATGTTAATTTTTATATTTGAGAATGAAAAGCGGAAAAACAGTTGCAATTAAGAATTTTGAATGGTAAAATTGCATACAAAATAGGCAAATCAACAAAGCATTCTGTAAGATTTGCAAAATTGGCAATAACAATTTGATAGAAGGGGTAAAATATGGATGTAATGGTTCAAGCGATAATTAACGGCGTTTTAATAGGTGGATTCTATGCGCTTATCGGAATGGGTCAGAATATGATCTTTGGAGTTATGAAGATTATAAATTTCTGTCAAGGCGACCTTTTGATGATAGGTATGTATTTAACCTATATGTTTAATTTCTATATGGGACTCGACCCATATGTCTCACTAATCCTCGTTGCAGGAATAATGTTTGTTATAGGTGCTATAATTCAAGATACGCTTATAACCCCATCACTTAAGAGTAAGAGCTCATCAAACCTTCTCTTCCTCACAGTCGGACTTAGCATGTTGCTTCAAAACTTCGCACTGATAGCATTTAAGCCCGATTACCGCTCGGTTGAGATATCATATGGAACATCGATTATGGATGTTTTTGGTCAAACAATAAGTCTTCCGAAATTTATCTCACTATGCGTTCTTCTGGTAATAACTGTTATCCTCTTTATAATGCTTAAGAACACAAGGCTTGGAAAACAGATAAGGGCAACATCGCAAAATGCAACAGGTGCTGCCGTTACAGGAATTAATACCCGTTGGATATATGCCGCAACATACGGAATTGGTGCTGCAATAGCGGGACTTGCAGGAACGTTACTTATGACTTTCCTATATGTTTTCCCAACAGTTGGAGCTACATACGGCACAAAAGGTTATATAGTTGTTGTACTTGGAGGACTTGGAAGTGTTCCGGGAGCGTTTATAGCAGGTATCTCGCTCGGACTCCTTGAAACCCTCGGATCCCTAATAGTTGGGCCTTCGTTCCGTGACAGTATGGTATTCTTAACGTTTATCATAGTGCTTGTGGCAAGACAGTATATCACACTGCGCAAGGAGGGCTAAAGAATGAAAATTAAATCAAGACAAATATTAATATTAGCTGGACTCCTAATTCTTCTCACAATACCTTTATTTATAACAACCCCCTACTATATTCAGATATTTATAGTAACATTCTATATAGGAAGTGCTTCACTTGGTTGGAGCGTTCTCGGAGGACTAACAGGGCAAACCTCGCTCGGACACGCGGCATTTATGGGACTTGGCGCATACACCTCAGCAATACTCTATACCCAGTTTGCCATCTCACCCTGGATAGCGATAATTGTTAGTTTCCTTTTAGTTGGCACACTCTCATCAATACTTCTATTCCCCTGCTTCATACTAAAGGGACCTTATTTCACCCTTGTTACGATAGCTTTTGCCGAAGCTTTTAGAAACCTTTTTATCAACTGGGATTTCGTTGGAAAAGGTCAGGGAATTAGAATACCATATGAAGCGACAGAATCATTTTGGGATATGCGATTTGCAACAAAAGGACCTTATTATTTTATAGCTCTAGGAATGTTCTTATCCTTTTTGGTGATTATAAAATTAATCGACCGTTCAAGACTTGGATACGCACTTAAAACAGTTCGTGAAGATGAGGATACGGCTAATGCAATTGGTATAAACCCTCGCAAATACAAAATTATCGCAACATTTATAAGCACAGGGCTTGCAGCGGTTGCAGGAGTTTTCTATTCGATGTACTACCGCTTTATCGACCCCGATATTATGCTCCAAACCTACTCTGTTGAGTTCGTTCTACCGGCGGTTATCGGCGGAATTGGAATAACAGGTTCTGCGGCATTTGGTGCTCTTTTGATAGTGCCGCTATCTGAAATACTCAGAGGACAGTTAAGCGGAATACTACCGGGTGCTAACATCCTTGTATACGCGCTAATACTAATACTTATCATAAGATTTAGCCCGAAGGGTATTCTTGGATGGTTCACAAGAAGCAAACTAAAGAAAAAAATAGATGGATTTTTCGATGGAATTGATGCAAAGTTCTTTAAAGGAGGGGATATAGAATGATAGAAGTTTCAAATCTCACAAAGCAGTTTAAAGGGCTTTTAGCGGTAAACGATGTCTCATTCGATATCAGAGAGGGCGGAATAACAGGTCTTATCGGTTCAAATGGCGCCGGTAAAACAACTGTTTTCAATATGATAAGTGGTGCCTTCAATCCAACAAGGGGAAGAGTTTTCTATAAAGGTACTAATATAACCGATTTGAAACCACATGAGTATTCAGCTAAAGGAATAGCTCGAACATTTCAGATCATGAAGCCACTATCAAATATGTCAGTACTCGACAACGTTATTTCTGGTGCGTTTTATGGTAAAGAGAGTTGCAAATCAATTAAAGAAGCAACGCAGCGAGCAGAAGAAATACTGAAATTTACAAATCTGTATGAATTCAGAAACTGGCTACCTTACGAGATGGGAACACCAAACAGAAAAAGACTTGAGCTTGCTCGAGCTCTCGCAACAAAACCAGATCTTCTACTACTTGATGAAGTTATGGCGGGGCTTAATCCCACCGAAACAGATGAAGCGGTAGAGCTCATTAAAAAGATAAATGAAACGGGAGTAACTGTACTTTTAATTGAGCATGTTATGCGAGCAGTTGTCAATCTTTGTGAGAAGATAATAGTTATGCATCATGGTGAGAAGATAGCAGAGGGAACGGCGCAAGAGGTTATGAATGACCCATATGTTATAGAAATATATCTCGGAAAGGAAGGGCACTGATATGTTTAAAGTAGAAGGAATAAACACCGGATACGATGGAATGCAAGTGCTTTGGGATGTTTCTTTCGAGGTATCCCCTGGTGAGATTATTGCGATTGTCGGTGGTAATGGTGCAGGAAAGACGACAACAGTTAAAAGCTGTACAGGGCTTAAAAAGCCAACAACCGGAAAAGTTTCGTTCAACGGGGTTGATTTAACCGATAAAAACACCCTAACCTACCTTGAAAACGGTGTTGTTCATGTTCCGGAAGGTAGACAATTATTTCGCGATATGAGCGTTTTTGAAAATTTAGAGCTCGGTGCTTCGAGCAGTGAGGCAAGAGCGAAGCAGAAAGAGACATTTGAACGCATTTATAATTGGTTCCCAAAACTATATGAGAGAAAAAACCAGGCGGCAGGAACACTATCAGGTGGTGAGCAGCAGATGGTTGCTATGTCGAGAGGGCTTATGGGGCTCCCAAAAGTTTTAATACTTGATGAACCCTCCCTCGGTCTTGCTCCAAATATAGTTGATAATATCCTTGAGATAACAAAAGAAGTCGCCGCTGAAGGGGTTGCGGTTATCCTCGTTGAGCAGGATGTTCGTAAAGCTCTTCGTATAGCAGATAGAGGTTATGTTCTCGAAAATGGAGTCGTTACCATCGCAGCTTCAGCAGAAGACCTACTTGGCAATGAAGATGTTAAAAAAGCTTACCTCGGATTTTAGGAGGAGTTATGAAAAGTATTGATTGTTTTTCACTAAAGGGCAAGAATGCTGTCATAACAGGCGCTGCAGGCGGTTTGTCTCTTGGTATGGCAAAAGCATTGTATGACGCAGGTGCAACAATAACTCTTTTTGACCTAAACGATAAGGTTTCACAAACTGCAAAGTCTTTTGGAGAAGAAAGGCCTGTGTTCTATGCAAAAGGAAACTTGACTATAAAAGAAGACAGGGAATCTATGGTCAAAACAGCTATTGAGAAGATGGGGTCTATTGATATACTTGTAAATGGAGCCGGTATTCAGCATCGAGAAGAAGCACAAACATTTCCACAGGATATTTGGGAGAGGGTTGTTAACGTTAACCTAAATTCAGTTTTCTATATCTCACAAGAGATAGGTAATCTTATGCTAAAACAAGGAAGCGGTAAGATAATAAATATAGCTTCTATGTGTTCGTTTTTTGGGAGTGTTATGATTCCTGCGTACTCTGCAAGCAAAGGTGGAATAGCTCAGATGACTAAAGCTCTCTCAAACGAATGGGCATCAAAAGGTGTTTGCGTGAATGCAATAGCACCAGGGTATATGGCAACCGATTTAACAGCGAATTTAAAAGAGAAAAATCCAAAACAATACGAAGAGATAACAAACAGGATACCGATGAAAAGATGGGGAGATGGTGCAGACCTTGGTGGTGCAGTCATTTTCCTTGCAAGCAGTGCTTCCAATTATATTTCAGGCGCTATAATTCCGGTAGACGGTGGATATCTCGGTAAATAATGTATATTTTGTCTTTGGATAAAGGCAGAAAATAAAATAAAAAATATGGAGGTTACAAATGTTGAAAAAGTTATTAGCAATGTTATTAACGCTTACTCTAGTATTGTCTTTGACCGCATGTGGCGGCGACAGTGGTGAGGGAAGCAGCGGTGATACAGGCGATGACAGTATGAGCAGTTCAGAGGCAACAGGTGGCGGCGAAGATATTCTTATCGGTGCTATCTATCCGTTATCTGGAAGCGTTGCTGCAATTGGACAAAATATCCAAAAGGGTGTTGATTTTGCGGTTGAGATGATTAACGAAGCTGGCGGAATAAACGGCTCTATGGTCAAAATCGTATACGGTGACTCACAGGGCGACCCAAAAGTTGGACTCTCAGAGGCTGAGAGACTTATAACTCAAGAAAATGTTGTTGCAATGATTGGTTGTTATCAATCAGGTGTTACTGAAGTTGTTTCACCGATAGCTGAGCAGTATGGTGTACCTCTTCTAACAGCTATCTCAACAGCAGACGTACTTACAACACACGGCTATGAGTATTTCTTCAGACTTGCACCGTCAAATATGATGTTCCTTCGTGATATGATTCAGTATCTTGCTGATGTTAGCGAAGAATATCCAGACCTTGCAAATGTTGAGACAATAGCAATATGCGCTGACAACTCACTTCTTGGCCAAGAGACTGCTTACTGGGCAACATACTGGGCAGAGCAGAATGGTATCGAAGTTGTTGCAGAAGTTCTTTATACACAAGGTGCAGCTGACCTAACATCTGAAGTTCTAACACTTAAAGAGAGCGGAGCTGATGCGCTTGTTGTTGACAACTACATCTCAGACGGTATCCTATTAACAAAAACAATGAACGAGCAGGGTTACAAACCTGACATCATGATAGGTAAGGCAACTGCCTATATCGATCCTTCATTTATCCCAACAGTTGGCGATATAGCAAATGGTATAACAACTGCTGCTGAGTTCAACCCAGGCACAAAAGCTGTTGATGTTTCAGATGCATTTGAAGCAGAGTATGGTGTGCCAATGAACGGACACTCAGCAGAAGCTTTCACAGCTGTGTGGATAATGAAAACAGCTATTGAGCAGGCAACTGCAGTTGAGAGCGCAGCTATAAAAGAAGCGCTTTCAGCTATCAAAATAGAAGATAGCTTCCCAGGCGGTCCTGAAATTCCACTACCTTACAGTGTTATCGAGTTTGGTGAGGCAGA
>CAYJGP010000094.1:6829-8034 GCA_964369435.1 uncultured Oscillospiraceae bacterium
AGTTTGATGGAACAACTCACACAAACACTAATACAGGTGCAGTTCTAACAATCCTACAAATTCAAGATGGCGCTTATGAAACAGTATGGCCATTTGATATAGCATCAGCAGAGCCAATTATTCCAGCACCGTTAAGTTAAGAGGAAAAATAATCGCACCCGCGAAGTGCGGGTGCGATTTAATTTTAAGGAGGAAAAATGAAATCTTTGAGTGGAAAAGTAGCAATAGTGACAGGAGCAGGTAGAGGTATTGGATTTGGTATTGCCTCTGTTCTTGCAGAAAAAGGCGCAGATGTTATAATAACAGATATAAACGAAGAAACAGCTAAAGAAGCTGTTGCAAAACTAAGTGAATATGGAACAAAGATTGATTATTGCATAGGTGATGTTTCGAAAAAAGATGATGCCGATGCAGTAATTAAAAAGGCAATTGATGAGTTCTCGGGACTTCACATCGTTGTAAATAACGCAGGAATAAATAAAGATGGAATGATGCATAAAATGTCTGATAGTAATTGGCAATCAGTTATAGATGTTAATCTAACCGGAGTTTTTAACATATCAAGAGCGGCGCTTCTCCATATGAGAGAGCAGTCGTATGGCAGAATTATAAATATAGCATCAGCTGGCTGGGAAGGCAATATCGGACAGGCAAACTATGCAGCTGCAAAAGCCGGAGTTATCGGTCTTTCAAAGACGATAGCAAAAGAGAATGCGAAAAAAGGCATCACCTGTAATGCTATCTGCCCTGGTTTTATAGACACTGCAATGACAAGAGGAATTCCAGCGGAATACTGGGAGGCTGCAGTATCGAAAATACCGATGGGATATGCAGGCAAACCTGAAGACGTAGGTTATATGATAGCATTCCTTGCTTCAGATGAAGCTTCATATATCACAGCAGAAGTTATAAATGTTGGCGGCGGATATAGACTCGCATAAGCATTCTAAAAACATATAAGCTACAGTATTTTGTTTATCGAGTACTGTGGCTTATATCTCTATATATTTAAATATATAGTTTTTTTAAAAAGGTCTTTTTATATCGGCAATATTATTATATAATGTTAGTATAAGTTCGAGAAGGTGGGTATTTGAGTTTGAAAGAAAATATATTGTCAGCTGAAAGTTTTATAGATAGCAAAAAAACTGCATACCCAACCGAGCAGGAAAACCTCTATCAGATGCTCATAGATACTGCAAAAA
>CAYJGP010000095.1:0-7741 GCA_964369435.1 uncultured Oscillospiraceae bacterium
TTTTAATAAGCTTCTATATAAAAGAACTCACCGAATTTGGCGAGTTCTTTTTTGTAAATTTATTATTTTAAAACCGCCATCTACCTTCTTGCATTTTCACAGAAAAGGCGGACTTTATCTATATCTTTAATGCGGCTGCCGTCGGATAAAATTTTGTCGGTGTGGGTTAGAGAATCGACACCCCAAGGTTTTACTAGTGCCACCGCATCGGCAACATTTTCAGGAGATAGCCCACCTGCCATTATAACAGGCACACCGCAACTTTTAACTATTTCTCGGCTTATATTCCAGTCGTGCACCTTACCCGAAGCACCTATCCCTTTGCCCTCTGATATTCCGCTATCTAGAATTAGGTAATCAACAAATTTACCATACTCATAAGCTTTTGTGATTGCAGATTCATCAACAACCTGAACCGCTTGCATAATTCTCATAAATGGATGTTTGGCTTTAAGTTCTTTAACAAGCTCAGGTGTCGCCTCAAATTCGTTTCCACTAATATGCAAAACATCTGGTTTTAATATATCAACTTTATCCATGATAACTTGAGCGTCGTTCTCAAGCGCTATAACAACTGTCTTCGCTCTATCCCCTACTGCCTCAATTATCTCTTTTGCCCTTGCGATTGAAATAAATCCTGTTGAATTAGTCATCTCTGTTGGATTGAAACCAAGATAGTCAACTCCTGCCTCTATCAAGTTAAAAGCTTCTTCTACCGTTGATACTGAATATATCTGACAAACCATATTTTTCTCCATTCTGTCGTTCTACGACCTAAAATTATAAATATTACTTCTTTCAATGACCAATAATCTCACACTTTGCTTTCATTATATATAAATACTAGATATCGCGCATTAGTTTTAAAATCTCTCCTGCATTAATGTCTTTGTTAATCGCCATATTTGATTTGAGTGCAAATGAAGCCGCAACCTGTGCAAATTTTATCGACTTACTCTCATCAAACCTTTGTAAGAATGAATAAACAATCCCTGACATAAATGCATCTCCAGCGCCTGTGCTGCTAATTATCTCATCTATCTGAAAAGCCTTTTTGCGAAGCGACACCCCTTTGTTGTTTTTATAGAAAGTTCCGTCTGCTCCAAGAGTTACAAAGATATTTTGCACCCCTTTTGTGATAATTTTATTCGCCGCCCTCTCAAGACTCTTATCATCGACAACTTTAATACCGGTAAGCGCTTCTATCTCATGTTCATTTGCTTTGACAGTATGGAACATTTCAATATATTCCAACACCTTTTTTGCATAGTCAACCGCTGCAACATCAACAAATATAGGTTTATCGCTAAACTGTTTTTGAAGATAATCAAAGCCGCTCTTTGGAATGCACGGACTTAAAACGATAGCTGTTGCTCCTTTTAAAACATCCGCTTTTGAGATAAGGTAATTATCATCTATCTCACTAGTAAGCGACATATCGGTCATACCAATTGATAAATCTTTATCTGGTCCGTTTATACTTATATAAAGACAGCTCTTTTTCCCTTTAACAGTCAGCATATCTTGCGTTTCTATTCCAGCTTTTTCGCTCTCGCTCTTCACAAGGTCGCCATATAAATCGTCCCCTACTGCTGTAAGCATCGAAACTTTAGTTCCCATTCTTGCTAAATTCTCACCGATGTTTCGCGCAACTCCCCCAACGCTTATCTCAATATTAGAGTTTGGGTTTTTATCTTTTTGAATAAGTGGTGCTGTCGCAAAACCAGTTATATCAACATTTGCAGAGCCTATACAAACAACATAGTCCTCATTAAAAATATATCCGCGTCCCTTTATATACCCCTTCTCTATAAGGTTTGTTATATGCACCGAAACGGTCGAGCGGGTTATAAACAGCTTGCTTGCTATCTCTTCATGGGTAATCGTTGGATTTTTCTTCAAAATCTTCAAAATTTCATGTTCTCTATCGGTCATTTTCAAAACTCCTAATTATATATTTTAGATTGTTTTATAATGTAATCCGTTGCCTTTTGTGCATTTACTAAAACCTCTTTTTCATCGAATGCCACTATTTTACGCTCTTTCATTAAAAACTTGCCGTCAACAATAGTGTCACTTATTGTTCTACCATCTGCCGCGTAAACTATTGCTGCATAAATTTCATCTACTTTTTTCTTGTAAATCGGCGTCATCGACGGATACTTTCTATCTATAGCTATTAAATCAGCCTTAAACCCGACTTTTATCTGTCCTGCAAAGCTATCAATACCTGCAACTTTTGCAGCCTCACTTGTTGCCATTCGAAGTGCATTTTCAGCTTTAATAAACGTTGCATCTTCAT
Organism: uncultured Oscillospiraceae bacterium; assembly: GCA_964369435.1. Taxonomy (GTDB): domain Bacteria; phylum Bacillota; class Clostridia; order Oscillospirales; family Ruminococcaceae; genus CAYJGN01. Next base: position 2,303 of record CAYJGP010000095.1, read on the forward strand.
TTATCGTCTTCTGCAGAAGCGTGCCCACCTTTAAATCAGCAAGTAAATCGGCTGTGTTGTTACTCTCAACTCCATCGGTACCTATTCCAATTGTAACCCCTGCTTCAATAAGTGGCTTTAAGTTTGCTATTCCGCTAGCAAGCTTTAAATTGCTTACAGGGTTGTATGCTACAAGCACATTGTGCTTTGCAAAAATATCAATATCTTCCTTTGTTAGGTAGATATTATGAGCCGATATAACAGGCACTTCAAAAGCACCAACACTTTGAAGAAGCTTTGTAGATGTTGTGTTGTATCGCTCTTTTATCTGAGCTACTTCGTCTTTCGTCTCGCCAATATGTGTATGTATCTGCACCTTATATTTTTTTGCAAGCTCCGCTATCTTTTTATAAGTTTCTGGACTTTCAGTATACGGCGCATGCGGGCCAAAACAGGGATAAATTTTATCATTGCCTTTGTATTTTTCGATAAAATCACAGGCTATCTGCAATGTGTTATCTCCTTCAGGTGAGCTGTGATCAAAAACCGTTGCACCTATAACTGCACGCATTCCTGAATCAAGCACCGCTTTTGCGTTGCTATTTGCATAGTAGTACTGGTCGATTACCGTTGTAATGCCATTGCGAATACTCTCAAGACAGTTTAGAAAACTGCCCCAATATGAATGCTCTTCACTCATAAATTCCTGCGCCGGCCACATAGCAAGGTTTAGCCAGTCCATTAGCGCGAGGTCACTTCCCATACCTCTATAAAGCGATGAAGGAAGATGGTTATGGCAATTTATCAGCCCCGGTAATACTATCTTACCTTTCATTGAAACTATCTCTCTATCATTTGGGAGATCACTCATATCCCCAATCATTTCGATTTCACCGTTCTTTATCGAAACAAAACCATTTTCATAAAAACTGTTATCATCATCCATTGTAAGAAGCGTGCAATCTGCTAAAACAAAACTATTCATCTAACTCCTCCTTATCCATAGTTTACTATAAAAGAATTATAAATCAATAGTTTTTAAAGCAAATCGGATATAGTTTAGAAAAGAGTTCAAAAACTCTGCAAAGATTTAATAAATGAAGTCAAATCTAAGTAGATACTTAGATTGATATTGGTTGCGAAAACCTTTTACTACGTTGACAAAAACCACTGCTGTGATATAATAAATATATTATTTTGAGGGATAATTTCCCCGATGAAACGAGGATTAATATGAACGAAACAAATGTCACCCTCGATTTAACCCACTACCCCGGTGAGGACTTCTATTCGGATGGTGATATCGAAGGACGACTTTACGATATCGTAAGTGATCATAAAAAAGAGGAGTATAATAGAATTATATCTGAAGAAAATGAGTGGGCAGTGCTCTACCATCTCTCTGACCTTCGAAACAATATCGTTCGGGCTCTCGATATTCGAAAGTCCCATTCTGTTCTCGAAATTGGCTCTGGACTTGGTGCTGTTACTGGTGAAATTTCAAATATCGCAAAAAAAGTTACTTGTGTTGAGCTCTCAAAGCGTCGAAGCGAGATAAACGCTATGCGCAACAGCGATAGAAAAAATATAACTATAAAAGTCGGTAATTTTCTAGATATCTACCCAACCCTTACCGACAAGTATAATCTTATTACCCTTATTGGAGTTTTTGAGTATTCAAACCTCTATATTAAAGATACAAAGACCCCATATCTCGATATGCTCATTATGGCAAAAGAACTCCTTGCAAAAGGCGGTAAAATTGCTATTGCTATTGAAAATAAGTTTGGTCTAAAATATTGGGCAGGATGCAGAGAAGATCACAACGGTATTATCTACTCAGGTCTTGAGGGTTACCTTCGAGGAGATGGCGCTACAACCTTTTCAAAGCCAGAGCTTTGCGAGTTAATTGAAAAAGCAGGGCTTCGTATCTCTGATTTCTACTATCCCTACCCCGACTATAAACTCCCGACGATGATTTACAGTGACAAACATCTTCCACGTGTTGGTGAGCTTTGTAATAACAATAGAAATTTCGACAATGACAGGGTTCGAAGTTTTGATGAAACTGCTGTTTGGAACGAGCTTATTCGAAATGACAAGTTCACATTCTTTTCAAATTCCTTTTTAGCAGTCGTTGAAAATAATATTTAGGTTGTGATATCAGATGGCGAAAGCATTATTTGCAAAATATAATAGCGAGCGCAGTCCGAGATTTCGCACCTCGACTGTATTAGCTGTAAAAAACAGAAAAAAAACGGTAATTAAAACACCTCTTTCTACGGAGGCTGTTTTGTATGTTGAGAATATGTATAATTCGCGCGAGCGGCTTGCATTCGCTTATGAGGGCAGCAACCTTGGCGTTGCAAACTGCACTAAAACTGACGAGTGCATTTTGATTGATTTTGTTATCGGTGAATCTTTAGATGAGATTATTGCCAAAAAAACAAACGGCGACAAAACCCTCTTAAAAGAGGAGTTTCGACTTTTTTCAGAGCTTATCTGTGGATGCGGACTTGTTTCGTTCACTCCATCTGAAGAGTTTAGAAAAATTTTTGGCGATATAGAATTTGCAAACGAACAGAAATGTGTCACTATAACTTCGCTTGCACTATATACTCATAATATAATTGTCGATAAAACCGGTGTCCACACTTTAGTGGATTTTGAGCTTTGTTTTGGGTTTAGTGTTCCTTTAAACTTTCTAGTTTACCGTGCACTAAAAATGCTAAAAAAAAGACACAGCTATAAGGGAATCGATTCTTGCTTAGTTTTGGATATAACCCCTGAAGAAAAAAGACAGTTTAGAATTATGGAAGAGAGACTTGACAGATATATAAATGATAGCTACTCACTCTCTGAAAAGGTTCTTGCTGATAAATTTTTAAAGCCGCAGTTTGATGCAGTCAATAAGAGGTATCGCACCGATGGTAACAACCACAGAAGCTGTCTTTTTTATGATATGGGAGATGGATTTTGTGAGCAGACAAAGATGGAGGCCACCAGTGTTTTAAATGGTGATACCTTTGAAGTTCGCTTTAATCTGCCGCCGATTATCGGTATAAAAAAACTGCGTTTTGACCCAATTGAAGGTATAGGCAGCGAAATACAAATACTAAATGCAACAGTTGATAATGAACCATTAACTCTATCTGCTGCAAACTGCAGTGAAAAGAAGGATGATTATGATATATTCTATCACCTTGACCCTATCTACTCTGTGAAACTTGAAGTTGAGCTTCCACCGGTTGAGATTGTTATAAGCTATAAGCTCAATACAATAGATTTTGAAACGCTTTATAAAATAACAGCGGAAAAACTTGAAATTGCGACTGCCAAAAAAGGTATTTTGAGCGGGCTTTTCGGGAAAAAATAATCTATAAAGTCACACTATTGAAAATAAATAAATTAGCGTCTCTAGCTTTTTTTATACCATAAAAAGAAAATATATATAATGTATATTTTTTATGCACGCAAGTTTATTAAAAGCACTTTCAAAATAATTATTGCAGTATTTCATAAAGTAATTAAACGCATAGCTTAACTTGATTAAATGTTAAGCTATGCGTTTTTATTTTTTATTTATATCAGCTCTTTTGCTTTGCAAACACGACTCCAACACAAGTTCCGATAACTGTTAAAATCCAGAAGAGCAAAATCGAGAGAAATGAAACAGAAAATCCACGGGTAAAAATAGATGAGAGAAAAACTGCAGCGACAAGAGCTAAAAAGATGATATCAAGCTTTTTATTCTGCGCGCCATATACTGCCGATGTTATAAAGCATATAGGTGGCGTTATAGATATTAATAGCATTATACTCATCCCCTGATCTGCCACAAAATTCGGTAGTATATAAAATGCTGTTGCCATAATCAAAATGTACGGTATTGTTTTTATAATTTTCATAATAGTTCACTCTCCCTTTTTTATTTATACTACCAGATATATTATGCAATTTTCATTTGTTATATGTATTTAAATCAAATATTAATCAAAAGATAATAAATTCATGATTTTTTATAAACAATTATCCCTAAAAGACACTTCCTATATAACTCTTTTATAAACATAATAACGAAAAACGACAATATACTTGACTAAATTGAGTTAGTTATGTATAATTAAAACGCAGATTAGCGCTAGCTAACCTATTTAACATACATAAGAAAAACGAGGTATTAATGTGAATGATCCAATAGCTTTAACTAAAGCACAATTAAATATTGAATATGCTATTTCAAAAATAGCTACAGAAGACGACGAGTTAAATAGCTTCTTATTTACGCTTGGATGTTATGAGGGCGAGAGAATAACAGTTATTTCACAAATTTCAAACACTTTTGTAATCTCTGTTAAAGATGCTAGGTATAGCATCGATGCTGATATAGCAAACTGTGTTCTTTTAATGGCTTTATAATTTCGCGACGCGGATTTATATAATAATATTTATTTAGGGGGAATAACATGAGAATTGCATTAGCAGGAAACCCAAATAGTGGTAAAACAACACTTTACAATGCACTAACGGGTAAACAAGAACGAGTTGGAAACTGGGCTGGTGTTACAGTTGAGAGCAAAGAAAGTCCTATTAAGAAAGGTCTTGGTAGCGATGATATCACTGTAGTTGACTTACCAGGTGCTTATTCTATCTCTCCGTTCACTTCGGAGGAGAATATTACTAAGGAGTATATCTCGGGAAATAACGCTGATGTTATCATAAACATTGTTGATGCTACAAATCTATCTAGAGGCCTTTTCTTTACGACACAAATTCTAGAAATTGGAATACCTGTTGTTGTTGCACTTAACAAAAATGACCTAGCAGTTAGCCAGAATGTTGAAATTGACGTTGCGAAACTAAGCGAGAGCTTAAAATGCCCTGTTATTGAAACAGTTGCTACAAAAAACAACACAACCGATTTCACAGGTCTTATTGAAGCCGCAGTTGCAGCTGTTGGCAAAGAGCAACCTACTTGTTATGAGGCTGGTGAAGTTGATCAAAACGACGCAGCAGCTGTTAAAGCATCAGACATTGCAAGATTTGATTTTGTAAACAAAATCGTTGCAGAAGTTGAGAAAAGAGCTGTTGCAAGCAATCAGCTAACACTACAGGACAAGATTGATAAAATACTTGCTCACAAAATAATCGGTCTTCCGATATTTGCATTTGTTATGTGGCTTGTATTTGATATTTCACAGACATACGTAGGACCTTTCTTCGCAGATACTCTTGTTGGTTGGATCGAAGGATTCCAAGGTTCTGTTGGCGAGATGATGAGCTCAGCCTCACCTATCCTTTCAGCACTTGTTGTTGATGGTATAATCGGTGGTTTCGCCGCAGTTGTTGGATTCTTACCACTAATCATGGTAATGTTTTTCCTACTAGCCCTTCTTGAGGATTGTGGATACATGGCAAGGGTTGCCGTTGTTATGGATACATTCTTCAAATGGGTTGGTC
>CAYJGP010000096.1:0-7681 GCA_964369435.1 uncultured Oscillospiraceae bacterium
TAAACTACAATTTTGCTACAGGTGAGCCACTAGTTAATCTCGAAAAAGGCGTTCCGATATTTTTAAGAAAGTCAAACTCGAAGTTTAATTTTTCAAACTTTGCAAGAACACATATCTACTCTATGATAGCACCCCTCAAAATAGGAATTAACATTTTGGAAGAGATGGAGGGGGTTGGATTTAGTAGAATTTTTGGTCATGGAGGTTTTTTTAAGGTACCATATGTCGGCCAACAGCTACTTGCAACAGCCCTTGATATTCCTGTAGTTGTAAATGAAAAAGCAGGCGAGGGTGGTCCTTTTGGTATGTCGGTGCTCGCTTCGTATATGATAGGGAAAAATGAAGATGAGAAACTGTGTGACTATCTTAGTAGAGTGGTTTTCAGAAATGAGAGCATAACAGAGGTTTTTCCAGATAAAGAAGAGTCAGTTGGGTTTCAAAAATTCATCAAAAGCTATAAAAACGGTATTGAAATAGAGGGTGTCCAAGGAATTTTAGATTAGGAAAAACAATTTTTAATTTTAACGATAAAAGAAGAGATGTGAAAAATATCATATCTCTTCTTTATTATATTATAAAAATGCAGTCAACTATAAAAAGCTTAAGCTTCTACAGACAGATAAATAAATTAATTGAAACGACAAAAAAAGAGCTTTTTATAGCTCCTTCTTATTTATACTATTTTGAGGATAAGCGAAATAATATTTTTGCTTTTTATAAGTTACTTAGAAGAGGTTGATTCGAGAGCGGCATTCATAGCCATTAGTTGCTCCACCTTTTTCTCAATAGCTTCAAGACATTCATGTGGGTCATCAATCAAAAGAACTGATTTCTCAAGGGGGCAATAATCGTTTTCGGTACGATTTTTAATAAATGGCACAAGCTCACCGTAGCTTGTTTTTATATCGTGCTTTTCAAGAAACATTCTGCCAGTCTCGCTCATAAGTTCACCATAAACCTCCAAGACTCCACCGAGCACACACAGAGCGGCCGCCGCCTTTCCGATAATAACATCTGCAAGAAAGCTATCTTCTAATATTTCTGGGTTGTGCTTTAGAGTTTGAAGTATAGGCTTTACTCCGCGGCCGTTTCCTCTAAAAATTATTTCCTTATCTCGTACAACGATGCAGCTATCTTCGCCACTTTTAAGGGCTTCTTTAGCAAGTTCTATCATAAATTCCTCCGATAATTGTTGTATATGTATTATATCAAAAAAACTAGAAAAGTAAATTGTTTTTTCAGTTAAATAAAGGTAAATCGAACAAACTGTAGTAATAGCACAAACATTATCATCAAAACTGCTATAAACTAGTTAAATTTCTTATTATATATTATTAACAAAAAATCAGATAAAATATCTCTTAAAAAGATGTTAAATTCACAAAAGTTTTATTGATTATTTTACTAAAATTTGTTATTATATTTATGTTTAAAGTAATATTGTAAAAGGAGGCGATTTAAATGGGCAGTAAACGCCGTAAAGATAGTGATTATCCGATTTATCTTTTTCATCAAGGAACGAACTATGAGAGCCATAAATTTCTCGGAGCACACCCTTGTGAGGGCGAAGGTGCAGAGGGTTACATATTCAGAGTGTGGGCGGTAGATGTCCGTTCGGTATCAGTAGTTGGTGATTTTAACGAATGGGACCCTAAAGCAAATCCTATGTATAAGATAAGTGACGATATATATGAAGTTATAGTATCTGATGCGAAGACTTATCAAAATTATAAATATGCTGTTGAGGGTGAGGATGGTAAGGTCGTTTTAAAAAGTGATCCGTTTGCATTCCACAGTGAGACAGCGCCTGCTAATGCTTCAAAACTCTATGACATAACTGGATTTCGATGGAGAGATGCAAGCTGGATGAAAAAGCGCGGAGAGATGTATGTAAAGCCTATGAATATATATGAGGTTTCTCTTGGAAGCTTCATTGTCCATGACGATAAAAACCCAAAGACCTACAGAGAGCTTGCGGACGAGCTTATAGATTATGTTGTAGATATGGGATATACCCATATTGAAATAATGCCTATAACCGAATATCCATACGATGGAAGCTGGGGATATCAGGTAACGGGATACTTTGCTCCAACATCGAGATTTGGAACACCGAAAGATTTTATGTATCTTGTTGATATAGCTCATAGAGCAGGGCTTGGTGTTATTTTAGACTATGTGCCGGCTCATTTCCCAAAAGATGAGCATGGACTGTATAGGTTCGGCGGGACTACTATGTATGAATATAATGATCCAAAGAAGGGAGAACATCCACATTGGGGAACAGTTATATTTGACTATGGCAAGCCAGAGGTTCAAAGCTTTCTTATAAGCAGTGCGCTTATGTGGTTTTTAGAGTATCATATTGATGGTCTAAGGCTTGATGCAGTTGCTTCGATGCTCTACCTCGATTATGGTAAAAACCATGGTGAATGGATTCCAAATAGTTATGGTGGAAATGAAAATCTTGAAGCAATAGCATTTATTCGCAAGTTGAATGAGGTTGTATTTGAGAAGGTAAATAATCCACTGATGATAGCTGAGGAATCGACCGCTTGGCCACTTGTAACAAAACCGACAGATGTTGGCGGTCTTGGATTTAATTTCAAGTGGAATATGGGTTGGATGAACGACACGCTTGACTATATTTCGCTTGATACACAGTATAGAAAATATAACCACGATAAGCTCACATTTAGCTTCTTTTATGCCTTTTCTGAAAACTATATCCTGCCGATTTCACACGACGAGGTTGTTCATGGCAAGAGAAGTCTTATAGATAAAATGCCAGGTGAATACGAGGAAAAATTTGCGCAAGTTCGAGCTTTTATAGGTTATATGATGGCGCACCCCGGAAAAAAACTCACATTTATGGGTTGTGAATTTGGACAGTTTAAAGAGTGGGACTTTAAAGATGAACTCGACTGGTCATTGCTTCAACATGAAAATCATCAAAAGTTGAAAGCGTTCAACAAAGATATAAATCACCTATATAAAGAGAGAGCAGAGTTTTGGGAAGTTGATAACTCTTGGGAGGGCTTTAACTGGGTTATATCAGATGATAATGAGCAGAGCGTTATTGTGTTTAAGCGTTTAGATGAGCATGAGAATGAGATTATGGTAATCTGCAATCTTGGAGAGGTAGAGCGCACGGACTACATGATAGGAGTTGACGATAGCTGTAGCTATAAACTTCTTTTTAACAGTGATGATGAGAAGTATGGTGGAAGTGGCATGAAGATCAAAAAGTCATACAGATCAAAAAAAGGTGAAATCCACGGAAAAACTCATAACATATCTGTAAATATACCGGCACTTTCAACGATCTATCTCAGCCTTCGTAAAGAGGAAAAACCTTTAAAAAAACAAGCAACTAAATCGAAAATAAAGAAATAGGAGTGAAAATATGAAAAAGCAGGAATGCATAGCAATGCTTTTGGCTGGAGGACAGGGAAGTCGCCTATACACCTTGACAAAAAACATAGCAAAACCAGCAGTTCCATTTGGCGGCAAGTACAGGATAATAGATTTTCCACTTTCTAACTGTGTGAATTCAGGGATATATACTGTTGGAATACTCACTCAGTATCAACCGCTTGAACTAAATAAGTATATCGGAAACGGACAACCTTGGGACTTAAATCGCAATATGGGCGGTGTTCACGTTTTGCCACCACACCAAACAGGAAAAGGTGCTGATTGGTATAAGGGAACTGCCAATGCTATCTACCAGAATCTTCGTTTTATCGATAGCTACGATCCAGAGTATGTACTTATTCTATCAGGGGATCACATCTATAAGATGGATTATAATAAAATGCTCGACTACCATAAAGAAAAAAATGCCGACTGCACGATAGCAGTTTTGGAAGTGCCAGAAGAGGAAGCTTCAAGATTTGGTATAATGCAGACCGATAAAAAGAGTAAAATCATAGGGTTTGAAGAGAAACCAAAAGTTCCAAAAAGCAACCTTGCATCGATGGGTATTTACATCTTCAAAAAAGACAAACTCTCAAAATACCTAACTGAAGATGAAGAGGATAAAAAGTCAAGTAATGATTTCGGTAAAGATATTATACCAAAAATGCTTGCGGCGAAAGAAAACATGGTAGCATATAGCTTTGATGGTTACTGGAAAGATGTTGGAACTATAGATAGTTTATGGGAAGCGAATATGGATCTGTTAAACCCAAATGTTCCGATGGATTTGCGCGACTCAAACTGGAGAATATATGCGAGAAACCCAGGTCTTCCACCACATTATATCGGTGAGAGAGCACGAGTTCAAAACTCTATGATAACTGAAGGCTGTGAGATAAACGGTGATGTTGACTTCTCAGTGCTATTTGCTGGAGTTACTATTGAAGAGGGCGCTGTTGTTCGAGATAGCATTTTAATGCCAGGAACGGTAGTTTGTCGTGGTGCTGTGGTTGAGTATGCTATTATTGCTGAGAATGCAGTTATAGAAGAGGGTGCTCGAGTAGGGGCAAGACCTGAGGATACACAAGATATCGAAAAATGGGGCGTTGCGGTTGTTGGTGAGCGCAGTCGAATAAAAAGCGGCAGTGCTGTTGCGCCAAAACAGATGATAGAATCAGGGGAGGTATACTAGATGAAGAAATCGGCTTTTGCTATTATTTTTTCCGATATAAGTGGAAAGTATATTAAAAATTTAACCGAGCAGCGTACTATGGCATCAGTGCCATTTGGCGGTAGATACCGAATGGTAGATTTTATATTAAGCTCGCTTGTAAATAGCAATATAATGAATATAGGTGTTATAACAAAGCAGAACTATTTTTCGCTAATGGACCATCTTGGGAGTGGAGCTGATTGGGATTTAGCTCGTAAAAATGATGGACTTATGATACTCCCGCCAATGAGCATTAGTGGAGCTTCGATATATAACAATAAAATTGAAGCGCTTGCAAATGTTATAAACCATATTAAATACTCAGATAGTGATAACATTATCCTTACAAACTGCAATGAGGTTATAAATATAGATTTCTCAGATTTAATAAGTTTTCATGAGAGTCGCGATAGTGATATAACTGTTGTGTATAAGAGTCTTGAAATTTCGCTCTCACCTGATATTGACCCAGATAGTGCGGTTGTTATGGAGCTTGATGAGGAAAAGGTCAAGAAGATTAAGATAAAACCTGGAAGTAAGGGTATGCAGAATATGTCTCTTGATATTATGGTATTTAAAAGAGATCTGCTAGTTGAACTTATAACTTCTGCAATCTCTGACTCAAAGCAGAGTTTTGAGCGTGATATTTTACAAGCAGCTGTTACAAAATACAATGTTTGTGGATACAAATTCGAAGGATTTTCAAAGAGAATTGAAGATATGGAAAGTTTCTTTGGGGCAAATATGAGCCTGCTTTCAAAAGAGGCAACCGATGAACTTTTCAATAAAGAGCGCCCTGTCTACACTAAAGTTGGAGACGACTTTCCAGCGACCTACGGTCTTGAGAGCAAGGTATCAAATGCTGTTGTCGGAGATGGTTCACTTATCGAGGGAGAAGTTGTAAACAGCATAATTTTCAGAGGTGTTAAGGTTGCAGCGGGAGCGAAGGTTAAAAACAGTATCCTTATGCAGAACACAACTGTTGAAAAAGGAGCGACACTTGAGTATGTTGTAACTGATAAAAATGTCGTTATAACAGTGGATAAAGCACTTAAAGGTGATGCTACATACCCTCTCTTTATAGAGAAGGGGAAGATTATTTAAGGAGGGTTTAATCTTTGAAAGTTTTATATGTAACAAGTGAGGCGACACCGTTTGTTGCTTCTGGTGGCCTTGCAGATGTGGCGGGAAGTCTACCTCCTGCCCTGCTAAAAGCAGGTGTAGATATAAGTGTTATAATGCCATTCTACAAAGGGATACCACAAAAACTACGTGAGAGTGCGAACTATATAACAAATTTTAGTGTCCTACTTGGTTGGCGTGAGCAGTATTGCGGATTATTTGAGGCAAGCTATAAAGGGGTTAAGTATTATTTTATAGATAATGAGTACTATTTTTACAGAGATAATATTTATGGCCATTACGACGATGCTGAGAGATTTGCATTTTTCTCAAGAGCAGTTATCGAAGCGGTGCTTCATCTCGAAGACTACTCGCCCGATATAATCCACTGCAACGACTGGCAGTCAGCGCTGGTACCTGTTTATCTCGACTGTTTCTACAGAGGCTATGCGCCGCTGATAAACACAAAAACTATATTCACAATCCATAATATTCAGTATCAGGGTAAATATGGAGTTGAACTAATTGAAGGACTTTTGGGAATACCAAGTCACTTTGCAGATGTTCTTATTTACGATAAGTGCTCAAACTTTATGAAAGGTGCTATCGAGAGAAGCGATAAAGTTACAACTGTAAGTGAGAGCTATGCAGGCGAGATAATGGACCCATACTACTCTCACGGTCTTGATATTCTACTTCGTCTGCGCAGCTATAAACTGTCTGGAATTCTAAACGGGATAGATGTTAACAACTACAACTCAAGAACCGATAAAGATATTTTTGAGAATTTTGGAGTTCGCTCTATCGAGAAGAAGGGAACAAACAAAAGCTGTTTGCGTGAGATGTTTGGGCTTTCAAAAGATGGCGATAAGCCGATTATTTCAATGATAACAAGGATAGTTGATGCAAAGGGAATTGACATAGTGCTATATGCAATAGATGATATGGTAGAGATGGGATATCAATTTGTTTTGCTTGGCAGTGGCGATAAGAAGTATGAAGAGCAGTTTTTAGCTGCAGCAGAGCGACATCCATGCGAAGTTGCAGTTGAGATTGGGTTTGTTCCATCTCTTGCAAGAAAGATCTATGCATCTTCTGATATGTTCTTAATGCCATCGAAGAGTGAACCGTGCGGACTCGCTCAAATGATATGCACAAGATATGGTACACTTCCTATAGTTCGTGAGACTGGCGGTCTTCGTGATAGTATACGTGATTGTGGCGAAGGCGATGGAAATGGATATACCTTCAAAACATTTAATGCGCACGATATGCTAGGCACTATGCAAAGAGCATACAACGACTATAATGATAAAAACAGATGGTCGACAAATATTAAAAATGCATATAAATCAAACTTCTCATGGGCGATTTCAGCAGAAAAATATAAAGATTTATATGAGAGTCTCGTTTGAAGTGCAGATAAGGTTCGGATATCTGGATTATCATCTATAGCTATTCTTTTATCTGATATGAACCTTTTACCAAAATTAAAGAAATTATAACCTAAAAAATGGTGTGTGAACTTGTTGTTCATACACCATTTTTATTAGTAAAAGATAGTTATTATGATTCGCTGATAATTGAGAGCGGATCAATCCAAGCTCCATTTAATTTAACGCCAAAATGAAGATGTGGAGGTAGATGCTCTTCGCCCGCAGCACTACTTGAAACTGTTCCGATTGCGCGTCCTGCTTCGATCTCTTCATCAAGTGAGACAGATAGGTTAGGACCTAGCGAGTAGTAATGTGTTTCATATCCTGCCGCATGGGTAACTACAACGCAGCTGCCGAAAATAGCATCGTCATAAATATCGGAAACAACACCTGTCGCCGCTGCTTTAACTACCGTATTGTCATCCGCTTTGATATCGATACCGTCATGAGTTCGCCAGTCGCCAAGTGTTTCGTTTTTTACAAGCTCACC
>CAYJGP010000097.1:0-7169 GCA_964369435.1 uncultured Oscillospiraceae bacterium
AACCCAAAAAATACTATTAAAAATTGCGCCTCTACCCATAGCCGAAACTATAAATTCATATTAACATAAATTAACTTAATTGTCAAAGGAGAAAATATTGAAAAAAAGCGACTTTTTTTACAACCTTCCAGAGCGACTTATAGCTCAAACACCACTTCAAAAACGAGATAGTTCAAGACTTATGGTGATTAACCGTGAAAGCGGGGATATAACCGATAAAAACTTTAGAGATATAAAAGATTATCTAAAGTGCGGAGATATGCTTGTGTTAAACGATAGCAGAGTTATACCTGCAAGGGTTTTCTGCAAAACTCAAACAGGGGCAGCGATTGAACTTCTGCTAATACGAGATATTGGCAATAACTGTTGGGAGAGTCTTGTAAAACCCGGGAGACGTTGCAAAGTTTCGACAATACTTTTGTTTAATGAAAATCTTCGCGGCGAGATAATAGAAGTTTTAGATAATGGAAATAGGATAATAAAATTTGATTTTTCAGGAAACTTCCTTGAAATTCTCTCTGAAATAGGTGTGATGCCGCTGCCGCACTATATAAAAGAGAGTCTTCAAGATAAAGAGCGATATCAGACAGTCTATTCAAAAGATGAAGGCTCTGTCGCGGCACCAACTGCGGGGCTGCATTTTACAGATGAGCTACTGCAAGAACTTCAAGATATGGGCGTTGTGATTGTTCGAGTTACGCTTCATGTTGGAATTGGAACATTTCGCCCTGTAAAGACCGAAATAATAGAAGAGCACACGATGCACCATGAGTTTTATACCGTTTCAGAAGAAAGCGCAGAGGCAATAAACGCTCAAAAAGAGAGTGGAGGACGGATAATCTGCGTTGGGACAACCTCGATGAGAGTTTTAGAGAGTGTCTGCGATGATAACGGAATGGTGAGAGCTTGTAGTGGATCAACCGATATATTCATCTATCCACCGTATAAAATTAAGGTTGCAGATGGTATTATAACAAACTTTCACCTCCCTGAAAGCACGCTAATAATGCTTATAAGCGCCCTTTATGACCGTGAGAAAATTTTAGCTGCATATAAACGTGCAGTTGATAGTGAATATAGATTTTTTAGCTTTGGCGATGCGATGTTTATTTACTAAAAGACAATAAATAGATACATTTATATGTAAAAATTAAAATTAAGGAGAAATATAGTGTTTGAGATAAAAAACAAAGAGGGAAAAGCAAGAACAGCCACCTTTACTACACCGCACAGTACTGTTAGTACGCCGGCTTTTCAAAATGTTGCAACAGCGGCTGCGATTAAAGGCGGGCTTTCGGCATACGACTTGAATGATATTAAATGTCAAATAATGCTTTGCAACACCTACCACCTACACCTAAGACCAGGGGATGAGCTTGTGCGAGATCTTGGAGGTCTTCATAAATTTACAGGTTGGGATAAGACAATACTTACCGATAGCGGTGGGTTTCAGGTTTTTTCCTTGGCAAAGCTTCGCAAAATTCATGAAGAAGGTGTTTACTTCAGCTCACATATCGATGGACATAAGATGTTTATGGGGCCTGAAGAGAGCATTAATATACAGTCGAATTTAGCATCTACTATAGCTATGCAACTTGATGAATGTATCCCTGCTGGAAGTGATTACGATTACACAAAAGCTTCGGTACTTCGCACACAGCGCTGGCTTGTTCGCTGCAAAGAAGAGATGGAGCGCCTAAATGCAAATAGCGGCACTCTAAATAATAAACAGATGCTATTTGGAATTAACCAAGGATGTACTTTTCGTGATTTAAGACTTTTCCATGCTGAAGAGATGCGAAAGCTCGATCTTGATGGATATGCGATTGGTGGTCTTGCGATAGGTGAGCCGGTTGAAGAAATGTATGATACAATTGATGCTGTTACAGATATTCTACCAAACGATAAACCTAGATACCTTATGGGAGTTGGAACTCCTGGAAATATTATCGAGGGTGTATACCGTGGGGTTGATTTATTCGACTGCGTTATGCCTGCACGTAATGCAAGGCATGGGCATCTATTCACCTTCGAGGGAATTCGTAATATAAAAAATGCGAAATATGAGCGAGATGAGCTGCCAATTGATGAAAATTGCGGTTGCGATACCTGTAAAAGACATACAAGAGCATATTTACGACATCTATTTAAAGCAGACGAAACACTTGGGCTGAAACTCGCGGTGACACATAACCTCTATTTCTATAATAATCTTATGGAGATGATACGAGAGGCTATTGATAATGGAAACTACGGTGAATTTAGAATGAAATATAGAGATATTTTGGACAAGAGAATTTAGTTGCAACTTTAGTGTATATATGTTATTATATTTTCATGTGAAAATTAGGCAGATGAAAAATTTTTCATATTTTCTCTGGCTATAAAAGTATTAATTTGGAGGTGAAAAAATGTTTATGTTAGCAACAGACACAGCTACAACTACAGTAGCTGGTTTTGATATCGGCTCTATTGTTATGATCGTTGCGATGGTAGGTATTCTATACTTTATGATGATAAGACCGAACAACAAGAAGAAAAAAGAAGAAGCTAAAATGCGTGATGCTCTTCAGGTCGGTGATGAAATAACAACTACAGGCGGCATGGTCGGTAGAGTTGTTAGTATCAAAGAGGACTCAATTTTATTTGAAACAGGTAATAATAAAACTACTATCCGTCTTCTTAAATCGAGTATCTATTCAGTAACACCACTAAAACTTGATGAATAAGTTCTAAAAATGAAATTTTCCTCGTAAACTTTTAATAGTTTAGGGGGATTTTTTATGAAGAAAAAAAGAATTAGTACAGAGACTAAGCGAAAATTAAAAGTATATTTTATGTCTGTTATGGCTGGGTTGATTGTTTATCTATTAGCAATGGTTGTTTCATCTCTCATAATATCAAATGCGGATGTCCCGGTAGTTGTCATATCAATTCTTTCGCTCATTTCAGCAGGTCTTTTTTCGTTTGCTTCATCGTTTCTACTAGCTAAGATAACGCGATTTAAAGGGATTATAACAGGCGCTATAATGGGTTTAATTGTATTTATTATAATATCTATAGTTTCCTATATCTTTTCAGAGCCCGGCAGCTCAAGTGTTTCACTAATTAATTTTATAGTTACCGTGCTTTCTGGTGTAATAGGCGGTGTTATTGGTATAAATTCTCGAGCACTTAAAATCAAATAGTTGTAATTTAATTATTTATGTGGTATAATTTTTATATCATATACAGGGAGATATTAAAAATGAAACACATTAAAACATTAAATACGAAAAATTTAAAAGAGAGCGCTGCTAAAGGCGGTTGCGGAGAGTGTCAGGCTTCATGTCAGTCAGCGTGCAAAACATCTTGCACAGTCGGCAATCAAACTTGTGAGAATAAAAGACAGAACGGTATAGTTCGAAGAGCAGTTTAACTGCTCTTTGTTTTTGTGTGAAATATTATGATACATAGATTTAGTCAAAAAGGAATTAATATTGTAATTGATGTTAATAGCGGAAGCGTTCATATTGTTGATGATTTAGTTTATAATCTTCTTGAGTTTATCACCCCAGATAATTTTGAGGATAACTTTAAAATTTCAGGATATAGCGATGAAGAGATAAAGAATGCTGTTGGCGAAATTAAAGAGCTATATAGTGATGGCTCGCTATTTTCAGAAGACGATTTAAGCAGTTATGCAGATAAAGCGATTTTATCGCCAATTAAGGCGCTATGTTTGCATGTCGCGCACGACTGTAATTTGCGCTGTAAATACTGTTTTGCAGCAACAGGGGACTTTGGTGAAGGTCGTAAACTTATGCCATTTGAAGTTGCGAAAAAGTCTATTGACTTTTTAATAGAAAACTCAGGGAACAGGGTTAATTTAGAACTTGACTTTTTTGGCGGTGAGCCACTTATGAACTTTGATGTTGTAAAAGAAACGGTTAAATATGCAAGAGGACTTGAAAAAAAGCATAATAAAAATTTTCGTTTCACAATAACGACAAATGGTGTTCTGCTAGATGATGAAATTATTGATTTTATCAACAAAGAGATGAGCAATGTTGTTCTTTCTATAGATGGTCGCAAAGCTGTTAACGATGCGATGAGAAAGACGATTTCAGGCGGTGGTAGCTACGATGTTATTACTCCGAAACTTTTAAAACTCTGTGAAAAACGCGGATTTAAAAACTATTATGCCAGAGGAACATTCACAAAGGATAATTTAGATTTTTCAGAGGACGTTTATCATCTAAATGAACTTGGATTTAACGAAATATCGGTTGAACCAGCTGTTACCGACAGTAAATATAGCTATGCTTTGACAGAAGAAGATCTGCCGCAGATATTTGCAGAGTATGAAAAACTTGCTGATAAAATGCTTGTTTCAATTGATAACGACAAAGGGTTTAACTTTTTTCATTTCAACATTGATCTTTCAGGCGGTCCTTGTGCGATAAAACGTCTTCGAGGTTGCGGAAGCGGTAATGAGTATGTTGCTATAACACCAGAGGGAGATATCTACCCATGTCATCAGTTTGTTGGAATACCAGAGTATCTTATGGGTAGCATCTATACAGGAGAATTTAACAAAGAGATAAAAGCAAATTTTAGTACAGCTAATATCTATAATAAAGAAGACTGTCGAGAGTGCTGGGCAAAGTTTTACTGTAGCGGTGGTTGCAATGCAAACAATTATATATACATGGGTGATATTTTAAAGTCTGAGAGACTGAGTTGTGAGATGGAAAAAAAGCGCCTTGAATGTGCAATAATGATGCAAGCAGCGCTTTTGGAGGGATAGTATGAAAATAGGATTTATCGGTGCTGGAAATATGGCAAGCGCTATATTTAATGGGATTTTAAATAGCGATATTGATGCAGAACTTTTCGCTTATGATATCATGCCAGAAGCTGCAATAAAATTAGCTGGTGAAAACGCAAAGAACAGTATAAAAGAGGTTGTAACTACTTGTGATTATATATTTTTAGCTGTTAAGCCGCAAAACTTTACAGAGGTGATAAGTGAGATATCTACTTACTATACCGATGAAAAGGTTATCGTTTCGATACTAGCTGGAATAAAATCGAGATCTTTTAAAGAGATCCTTTTGGAAAACGCAAAGATTGTAATAACTATGCCGAATACTCCGCTGTTATTAGGGAAAGGGTGCACGGCTGTTGCGAGAATAGCACCAATAACTGACAGTCAATTTGATTTCGTCATGAAGATATTCAATAGTTGTGGTGATGCTTTTGAGTTACCAGAGAATTTAATTGATGAGGTTATCCCTATAAATGGTAGTGCACCAGCATTTATCTATCTGTATGCTAAGCTTTTTGCAGAAAATGCGAGTAAATATGGAATTGACTACGACTTAGCTGTTAAGATGTTCTCAAAATCTCTGATAGGCAGTGCACAGATGATTACCGAAACTGGTGAAAGCCTTGATACCCTTATTGAGAGAGTCTCTTCTAAAGGTGGTATCACTATTGAAGGTAGCAAAGGTCTTTTAGATGCAGGAATAGAAAAAGCAGTTGCTGATTGTTATGATAACTGTGTCAAAAGAGCGAAAGAGCTCGCAAAATAATATTAATAAATCCGCCATTCTTTACATAGATATTAATGTAAAGGGGCGGATTTTGTGATTATTGTTACTAAGAAAAAGACTTTCAAAAAGACAAGTAGCTTAAATTTTGGGGCAAAGAGCTTTATATTAGTTATAGCAGGACTGTTTTTATTCGGTTTTTTAGCGGGATGTTTATTAATTAGTTTTACATCTGAGGCAAACTACAGCACGATTAGCTCGCTATTTGAGCTGTTTACCGATAATAGATACGATCAACCTGTTTTTGTAACCGTTCAAACTATATTTTTATCATCTTTTTTCTATATTTTCGCTCTATTCCTTATGGGTCTTTGGGCGGTGGGGATACCGTTTATATTTATGATTATTGCTGCACGTGGGATAAGTTTTGGACTTTCTGTAGGCTTTGTATATATGACTTATGGAGTTCAAGGTCTTCTGTTTAATTCAGTTGTATATCTGCCTATCTCCCTCATAACAATAATTGCGCTGACTTTATGTGCAAAACCAGCAGTTAATATGTCACTAGGTCTTGCGAAAAATATTATTTATGGCTCAACACCATATAAAATTACCCCTGCAAGTTATCTTGAAGCATTTGGAATTGCAACAATAGTTACAATAGTTTGCTCGGTAGCAGAGGCACTTTTAAATAGATTATTTATTTTTTTGGTTTAATGTTTGCAAGTGGATTATTTTTCAGTGCTTCTTCAACCTGATTATTTGAAATATGGGTGTAAATCTGAGTTGTTGCAACACTTTCGTGTCCTAAAATTTCTTTTAGAACTGTTATATCCGCTCCACCATGCTGATACATTAATGTTGCGGCAGTATGACGCAGCTTATGAACAGAAAGACCTCGGCCGTCAAGGCCGATTTTTTTTAAGTTTTTCTCAACTATCAGCTGAACACTTCTACCGGTAAGACGTTTACCACCACGCCCTAAAAATAGAGCATCTTTATCGATATTCTCTGCGTTTTCAGGAATTCTTACCTCGATGTAGTTTTCTATTGCAGAAGTGCAACTGTTATTTAAAAAAACAATCCGTTCTTTATTGCCTTTACCAAGTAGGCGTAGCTTGTTTTCATTTATATCATTTAAATTTATCGAAACAAGCTCTGAAAGACGCATTCCACAGTTTAATAAAAGGGTTATTATACATCTATCACGTCGCTCGCTTTTACCTTCAGGCGCATCAATTAGTTTCAAGCTTTCATCTAAAGTTAAAAATTTTGGAATAGATTTTTTAACAGAAGGAGAATCGAGTCCTTTTGTAGGGTTGTTTTGCAGAATATTCATTTTAGTTGTTAAGTAGTTAAAATAGACCTTTAAACAAGAAACTTTACGTGCCCTTGTAGTAGCGCTGTTCGAGCGAAGTGTTAGTATATAATTTAAATATTCATAGATATCAAAAAGAGTAACTTTCTGCACGAATTCATAGTCGAGACTTTTAATCGAAATGGTTTCAATTTTATTTAAATCTATATGGTTATAGTAACAATATAGATAGCGGAAAAATAGAGAAAGATCAGTAAAGTAAGCTGTGACCGTCTTTTGTGAGCGCCCTTTAATAGTCAACATATAATAAAGGAAGT
>CAYJGP010000097.1:7179-7668 GCA_964369435.1 uncultured Oscillospiraceae bacterium
TTTTAAAATAATAGGTGCATCTTTAATTTCATTAGCCAAAATATTACCCCTTAAGTTTGTTTATAATAGTATAATCTTTTTAATGAGCGATTTCAATAGCAAAAAATTAATAAGCACAAAGTAAAATCTCAAAAGCTCATGCAAGCTACTCTCTTATCCATACATAAATATTATAACTAGAGTAAACTGAAAGGGGAGAGGTATTTATGTAAATGATTGAGAGGTCATTTTAGTTCAAACAGATATTCAAGAATAAGGGTGCTGTAATCTCATAAAAATTGATGTTTTAGTTTAAGTATAAAACAGATAAGTAGCGATGATTTTAAAACCTCTTTATAGCTTGGTTTTTGGCTAAAGATAGCGTTATAACTGCCACAATAAAAAGCAATCAATTACTTAATTATTGTTTAAAATTAATTGATACACCTGATTAATTGATATATCTGTAAGATTGTATATAAACTTTGATAGAAATGATTATAACATTTT
>CAYJGP010000098.1:0-7467 GCA_964369435.1 uncultured Oscillospiraceae bacterium
ACCTATCAAACTCGGTATATTCTCTCATTTATAAAAATACCATTTGATATCTTTTAATATTTTGGGTTACCACAATCTAAAACAACAATAAAAAATCATTAAACGGCATTTGCTGTTTAATGATTTTTTTATATCTTTTTTAATTTGCTGGTTTTATTTTGTCCACCGCCCCGTCGGGTAGATAACAATTTGTTTTGTACCATAAAGCACACAACGGTGGCTTTAAATCCGCTGCTTGCGGATTGCGGCAGATCAGTGAGCTCATCTTCTCTCACTCTTAAAACTTGGTTTCTTTAATATCTACCTATCGGTGGTGTTGCCTCTGCTGGAAGCGGACAGGTATATGCTCCACCGTTTTTCTGCAACAATTCTTTTTTAGCTTCAGCTATAACCTCTGGTTTATCAATTATATCAAGTGCACAAAGGGTTAAAAGCTCTGCTGCTTTTATCATGCCTTTATTGCCTATCTCACTGTTTGAAAATGATGTATTCTGCCATGTGTGACCAACATTTCCTATAGCCTGCGTAGCTACTGTTATATTAAGGGTTGGTGCTGCATATCCAACATCACCAACATCTGTAGAGCCTGAGTTATAACCTGTTTCTCTCTCATCGAATGGCAAAATTTCGGTATTTAGAGGATTTCGAACCATCTCCTCCGCTATATCAACTGAAAATCTCTCAACTAACGATTCTTTTATCTCATGTTGAGTATTTTTATTGTAGGTTAATATCATCTTTCTTGCATATTCGAAATCTTCTTCGCTAAACTGCGGTGCACCAAGTTGCTCAAATAGTGGTTGTGCCTGTCTTGCAAGCGCCTTGTTTGCAAGGTAGTCTGAGAAGGCCATCGTCACTTCATATTTTACTTTTGTATCTGTCATGAGTGCTGCACCTTTTGCAATATTAACAACTCTTGAGAAAAGATCTTGCACCTGAGATACTTTCGGTGCACGGACTTCATATTTAAGAACTGCATTATCCGGTACAACGTTCGGCGCTGTTGTACCTGAGTAACCATAAGCATAGTGCACCCTTGCTGAATCTATCATATGCTCACGAAGATAGTTCACTCCCACATTCATAAGCTCTGCCGCATCAAGTGCACTTCTTCCGAGATGAGGGCTTGCCCCAGCATGCGAAGTAGTTCCTTTAAACTCAAAGTTTGCACCCATAATAGCAACAGCACCTTTTGCTGAAATTTCATTAAAAGTGCCTGGATGCCATGTATAGACAACATCTATATCGTCGAAATATCCAGCTCTTGCGATAAACTGTTTCGAGCCTGCACCCTCTTCCGCTGGACACCCGAAATATACAACTGTTGCATTAGCGCCTGTTTCTTTAATATAGTTTTTTATAGCGACTGCTGCCGCAAACCCACCTGCACCAAGCATATTATGTCCACACCCATGGCCTGGCGCACCTTGTTTTATCGGATTTTTTTCGCAGATGAGAGGTTTTTGCGAAAGCTCTGCTAGTGCATCATACTCTCCAAGTATTCCAATCCTTACGCCAGCTGTGCCAAAGCTTGCGGTAAAGGCGGTATCCATTCCTGCAATTGGGGTTGTGATTTCAAACCCTTCCACTTTAAACTCTTCAATTAAAAGTGCCGCAGATCTTTCCTCTTCAAAAGCAAGCTCGGCAAACTCCCAAATTTCACGGCTGATTTTTATAGTTTTATCTTTTAAGCTCTCAATTTGACTTTTTGCGAATTCCAATTTTGTCATAACTTTTCTCCGTTTTATTATTTTTACAGAACTTTGCTTAAAAACTCTGCTGTCCTTTTATGCTTTGGAACAGAAAATATTTGATTTGGACTTCCCTTCTCAACTATCTCCCCTTCATCCATAAAGAAAACCCTATCCGAAACTTCTCTTGCAAAACCCATCTCATGGGTAACTATAACTATCGTCATACCGCTACTAGCAAGACTTCGGATAACATCCAAAACTTCACCGACCATCTCTGGGTCAAGCGCTGAAGTTGGTTCATCAAATAGCATAACTTCGGGATTTATTGCGAGTGCTCGAATTATTGCAAGACGTTGTTTTTGACCACCTGATAGTTTTGTCGGCCATTCGTTTTCCTTTTCAGATAAACCAACCCTTGCTAGAAGCTCTCTTGCTTGTCTCTTCGCCTCTTCTTTTGGCACACCAAGCTCTACTGTTGGTGTGAGGGTTATATTGTCTATAACTGAAAGGTTTGGAAAGACATTAAAACTTTGGAAAACCATTCCCAGTTTCTGACGATAGAGATTCTTTTTCTTTGAAAACTTTTCAATATTCTCCTCATTATAGTATATATCACCGCCAGTGCGATTTTCAAGAAGATTTAAGCAGCGCAGAAATGTGCTCTTTCCACTTCCCGAAGGACCTATTATCGAGACGACTTCGCCTTTGTATATTTTAGCATCAATACCTTTGAGGACTTTAAGTGCACCAAAGTTCATCTGCAAATTTTCAGTTCGAATTATAACATCAGCCATTTTTTGCAAGTCTCCTCTCAAGAATTGATACGCCGCTTGATAGTATCGTTAATACTACAAAATATATTATACCCACTATCACAAGACTCTCTATGTATATAAATGTAGTCGAAGATACGATTTTGAATGCTGTCATAAGTTCACCTACAAAGAACACCGAAGCGAGTGAAGTTTCTTTTACCATTATTACAAACTGGTTTGCAAGTGCTGGTAGTATGTTTTTTATCGCCTGTGGGAAAATTATTCGAATAAACATATTACTCTCTGATAACCCAAGGCTTCTTGCTGCTTCCCATTGACCTCTATCAACTGCATTTATACCCGCCCTTATAATCTCGCTTATGTATGATGAACTGTTAATTATAAGTGCAACGACGATACAAGCGGCTTCAGATAGCTCTATTGGCACAATCTCTGGAAGCCACAGCCAGAAGAAATATAACTGGAGCAGAATAGGAGTGCAACGGATTATATGTGTATATACCTTGCCTATAATATTCAAAACTTTGTTTTTGCTCATCTTGAGCATCGCTACTAAAACACCGAGCATCGTTCCAAGTAAAACTATAACCGCAGCAATCCAAATTGTGCCGATTAGACCGTTTATAAACACATGCGAGTATTTCGTCCATAGATCAATATAAACCTGCATAACTACCTATCCTTACTTAGTTTTTTACTTATTAATTAGATTCCAAGTGTCTTTGCATACTCTGCATACTCTGCATACCACTCATCTATCTGTCCATCTGCAACAAGCTCATCAATTGCTTCGTTAACAACTGCTATAAGCTCATCCTCACCAACAGGTGCAGCTGCCCTTGTTCCTGTAAACTCATCATCGACTTCAAACTTAAGTCCCTCAACAACTGCAAGCCCACTTGAAGGATTTGCTTCAATATAAAGCCTTGCATTTGTTATAGATATAACTGATGCATCCGACTTATCAGTTGAAACAGACAGATAACAGTCGGTCATTGATGATAGCGTTTTCTGCTCGCCTATTATATCAGTTAGGTATTGATTTGCAAGCGCTTGTTGGATAGATCCATCTTGAACAACAACTGTTTTATCTTGAAAATCTTCCGCTGTTGCATAATTTGCTAAATCTTCCGCACGAACCACCATGCCATATCCTTCATTAGTGCCCCAGTAGTATCCGTTTGATAGATTCATAGTCTCTGCTCTAACAGGAGTATATGCAAGGGCTGAAATTGCAAGGTCGTATTTGCCTTCAGTAATTCCAGCGAGTACAGCGCCAAATTCAAGAGGAATTATCCGAAGCTCCACACCGATTTTATCGGCAATATACTGAGCTATCTCAACATCAACACCAACATACTGCTCATCGCCACTCTTAGTTGCATCTATAAACTCAAAAGGAATCATATAAGGCTCCATTATAACCTCTAAATATCCACGAGCTTTTATCTCTTCGAGTCTGTTTGTAGCTTCTGCATCGCCACTATCTGCACCATCTGTGCTCGAGCTGCCGCCACCTTGCGAGCATCCCATAACGAGCGCTAATATTAAAACCACTAAAACTGATAATTTAAACTTTTTCATAACCTTCTCCTTTTATTATGCTTTGTAGCAAAAACTCTTTAATACCCTAATCTTGCTAAAACTTTGCTTTTTCAATGTTAAATTATTTACTGTTTAAATAACCTGCCTTTTATGACATAAGCTAGTAAGTTCTTTATTTCCAAACAGTTAAAACCTTTATAACTTAAACAACCAAAGCTTTATCTTGCTACTATACTACTATAATAAAGCAAATTTGTCAACACATTAGCGTATTAATACTTTAGTGTATTAAATTTTTGTAACAGTTTACAGAGATATTAAGCGTTTTCACTCTCTGTTTGGTTGTTTTTTTGTTAGATTTCAAATTTTGGATTTGTTTTGTATTAAATCATCGGTTGTTCTTTTTTCTTCTGTCTCTAGATAGTTTTGTTTTTGTGCTCTTTTAGTGGATATGTTTTTATATGGATGTTTGAGGTGGTTTTTTGGTTTTTTTGGGGGTGTTTTTTGGGGGTGTTTTTTGGGGGTGTTTTTTGGGGGTGTTTTTTGGGGGTGCGCCGCCCGCGGCGAACCGGAACGGTTCGCTTGTTGCGCAAGGCGCAAAAAACGCACTGTAGTGCGTTTTCGTGGGCGGCGGCACAGATAGTTTGAACACGACGACAGAACAACTCACGGCAAGTGAAGCATATCGTATTAAATAGTTGCTTACGTTTTGGACTCTCGACAAAACAACTCAATGGAGTATCGTTACTTGGATAGCTGCGGTGCTGATAAATATCTATACCACAAAAAAGACGGTGCAAAATGCACCGTCAAAACTATTTTTAATATACTACTAAATTCTCTTAATTCATATGTGATAGCTATAATCTGCTATATACACCAAACTATAGCACAACCTGATAAACCGCTATCTGTGGGTTTTCATATACTATCGAGAGATTATCGATTATATCTTCAATATTATCTAACTTCTCTTTTTCAATAATCATATAAATTTCGCCATATCCCATAACAGCAACTTTTTCAAGTGCAGTTATATCTCCTTCAAAAACATCTTCATTTAGATAGTAATTTCCATTGATATAGTCCTCATAACTAAATTCTTTTGTCGCCGCATAGTAGTAGCCTTCAATTAAAAACTGACGCTCGGTAAATGCGGTATAATAATATGAGTTTGCAAGATCATCAATTTTGTGCTTATCGGTTAGAATGAGAGATTGTTCCGAGGTGTTATCTCTTATATAAATTGCCGCCTCATACATATAGTCTGAAAAATCTCCTTCGTTGCTTGTGGCATCACTTTGGACAAAATATCTACTGATAGAATATCCCGCATTCGAAATACCTGTTTTAAAATATTCACTCGAAGTTAATGCTATATCAAAGCATGTTATAAGAAGAAGCAATGATGAAATAGCAACAAACGCTGTTGTTTTAATATTTTTCAGGTGAATTCTCTTTATAAAATTCCGCTCGATATAGCCGAAAAATATAATAGCTCCAACAGGTACTGCCGCATAGTAGAAATATTGGTTTGAATTGCTCTCCTGTGCCACAACATTGCTAAGCACAAGTCCTGTTACGAGTACACCATACGCAAAAAAGTATTTAACTTTACGTTCGGTGCTGACTATTAGTCGTTTTAGCATAAAAATTGGTATAGTCACTATAGTCATCATCACGATGGCATAAACAACAATAGCTACAAGCATAGCTGCACCATTATAGACTAAAATTCCCGATAACGAGTTAACTATCATCTTCCACCCTGTGTTCCACAACGAGTCTGCTGAGAAACCAGGCACTATTTTAAGAATAGTTCCAGGACCATAAATAGATGTGAATAAATAGAAATATGGTACTACAAACGAGGTTAGTAAAACAAGTCCACGCACCGTAGTTGATATAATATTTCTCTCTGTGAAATAACTAATAAAAAGCGCAACACCGTATCCCACCAAAAATATTGCCGCATAAGGCCCTTTTGAGCCGGTGGCAAATATAAGCAAAACAGCTGCTAATACTATATTTTTATCTATAATTTTCGTCTTTATCGAGCTTACGCTACGAAGGAAAAAAGAACCCGAAAGAAATAGAAAAACATAGGATAAAGGGCCGTTATACGGATAAAACAGGGTATCAACCGCACTTCTATAAGCTGTTATAAAAGCTAGAAACGCAAGAGTTAAAGCCATATTGCTTTTCAAAAACCTGCGAGCGAATATTATAAACGAACCGACAATCATCGGTGCAATTATAAACGGATAATAATAGAAGTAGATTGAAAACGAATCGATTCCTGTAATGCTTTTCATCACACTCAAGAATATCTGGGTGAAAAAATGATAATAGAAATCAATGCCTTCAATTCTTATATCGCTCATTGGGAAAGAGTTATATGCCATTGTTATATTCCCAATATTCCACATATTATCTGAAAAGTACTCTTGATTCAATGTATATTGAGGTGTTAGATTCACAAAGCTATTTCCAAGCATCATTACAAGTATGATTATAACAGTTAAGCCCCAAAAAAGTGAGCGCGATATGCTGTCATTTTTATATTCTCGCACCTTCTCTTTGTTTTTATTTAAGATGAATAATGCGATTATCGTAAACGATGTTGTAAAATAAACTAAAAAATGCGATAGCATTAGGGGATAGACTATAAAATAGAGCGCTATAACATACGAAACTCCAAATACCATTGAATAAACATAATATTCAAATTTTGAAATCGTCAGCGATAACAATGAAACTATAGCAGCACCTACGATAAATACATTAAAAAATATAGCAGCTGCAAAATAAATAACCTCAACCATATCAAGATGGCATACTGCCACCTGCAATAAAATAAGCAGGATCATCGGAATAATCGCTATTAACTTGATATTTGCATTTAATAGCATTCTGCTGTATTTTTCATCCAAACGTTTTAACATAAAGACCCCAAAATTACTTTATTTAACAAAAACCCCATCATACTCTTTTAGGAAATCTAAAAGCTCTGGTATACTAGGACAGTTTCTGCCTCCCTGTCTCATAATATTATAGCATGCTGTTGCATTGCCCCAAATATTCGCAGTTGCAGGGCTTTCTCCTCTTTTTATCGCCGCTAAAAAGCCTGCGTTAAAAGAGTCCCCAGCGCCTATGGTATCAACAACAGGCACATCAAAAGCCGGGCAAAAACTCTCATCATCTAAAGTATAAACAGTTGAACCGTATTTTCCGTTTCGGCAAACTACTATTCTGTCATCGCGAACATAGCTTTTAGCAGCTTCTATTGGAGTTGCCTTTCCTGAAAGTGGAACCAGCTCATCAATACCACTGCCAAAAAGAATATTCGCACTTTCAACGCATGCGAGTATATCTTCTTTATATTTTTCCTCAAGTCCTATCGACTCAATTCGAAGATTTAAGTCAAATGCAACGATAACGCCCGCCGCTTT
>CAYJGP010000099.1:0-7420 GCA_964369435.1 uncultured Oscillospiraceae bacterium
ATAGTTGAGGGGATTTATATTGATAGTTTAGAGAATGGACAGTTTAATGTTGTAGTTGAAATACTAGATAGCAGTATCGACTCAACAGGTAAACGCAATTTTGAGAGTGAAATGGGCAATGATATTGATGAAATTTTACTGTCACTTGAAAATAAAACAGCATCAGAACTTTTCTATAAAAACTTATCTGTAATTGTCGTTGATTTGTCTGCTAAGCATAACGATGTTTTGCAAATTGTTAATAAGTTAATTGAAAATCAGGATATTGGAAAGGGTGCTAATCTAGTTTTTTGTGAATTTGAAGATGGATATCTCGATAGCAAAATAAAAGAAGAGATAATGATATCAAATGAAATAAACTCATTTATAGAAAACATGTCTCATGAAGGTCTTGCAGTTAAAAGCTCACTGATTACAGTTGAAATAGAGGCTGAAAACAAAGGCTTTTTTAAAAGCAACATAATTAAACTTGAAGATGGTGCAGCTTTTGATGGAATTTGCTATTTGAATGATATAAAGTTAATTAACTTGTCAGCGAACGAAGCTTTATTTCACAGCATTATAACTGCGAAAACAAATGAATTCGAAATAATGATAGATGATGTTAAATACGATATTTTCAATCTTTTAAGTAACAGAAAATCATCTTTAAACGACGATTCACTAACAATTTTTTTATCTATAACAGGCTTTGCAAGATCCGCCTTTGAAACTGATAATTTAAACTCATTTTTAGTTTTGCAAATACAGAATGTTTTTGATAAACTCTATGATGAAGATATCGACTTTTTAGATTTAAATAGTAGTTTTAACTTTCACAAGGTGGATTTTGATGATAATAGCATTATAATTAATTCTGATATAAGCGTGAATGAAACACAAAAATAAATGCGAATAAAAGTTGCTATTTTATCAGTAGATTTTAGTCTATCATGATAATTTAGTAGCTTTTATTCGCATCTAAATATTTTTATTAGATTTATTTTTTACTCGTCTGCCTCGCACTTTATATCTTCAGAGTTTTTCAAAATAGCACTTTCATAAACTGCAAGCAGCTTTTCAGCTAGTGCTGTATCATTTGAATTCCGAACCGAATCTATAGCATTGTTTTTTATAGTTTTGCGCTCATCATCGCTCATTTCAATATATTTTACAAACGCATTTTTAAGCTCTTCACCATCTTTAAAGACAAATCCATTATATCCATCTACAACCTGTCCTTTGTTTAACGGATCTTCGATATGGAATGTTGGTAAGCCCATAGCCATCGCTTCAAGCATAGAAATTGAATTTGTATCGGATAGGGAAGTTGTGATATAACAGTCTGATATCGCATAATAAGGCATAACTTCAGCGTGCAAGATTTTACCAGGGAAATGGATATATTCACCAAGAGAAAGCTCTTCTGTCATCTTCATCCAACCCTCTCTCGCAGGGCCGTCTCCAACTATCAGCAGCTCAATGTTTCTATCTTTTAGATTTTGCTCATTGTAGAACTTTATAAGAGTATCAACGCTTTTTTCATGTCCAAGTCGACCTACAAAAGTAGCTACAAGGCTATCGTTTTTTATACCGCACTTTTTCTTGTAATATGCAGTTTCTTCAGGCGTTAGTGAATAGTCGTTAAAAATCGAGAATTCAACAGGATTATTTATTACATGAACCTTTTTATCACTGCCACAGCTATCAATAAATACCTGACACTTAGCAGATGGTCCTGTTATTTCTTTTGCTGGCTTTAGAAAATGCTTAATAAACATTCGTAGCGGTTTTTTCAGTATCGGAGTTAGAGTTTTTCCTGTTATATAATAAAGATAATCATCATACATCGTATGAAGGGTATAAACAAGCGGAACCTTTAACCTTCTTGCAGTAGAAACACCACAAAGACCCATAGAAAACTCTGTATGGACATGGATAACATCAGGATTAAACTTTTCTAAAAAATCCAGCCTTTTTTTAGATACGGGAATAGTCACACCATAGTTGTAAAACTTCTTTATGCTTTTAGCGGGGCATCTTAAAATTCCGTCCTTTAATGTGTGTTCTTTTACTTTTGGATCAGCCGTTACTATTAAAACCTCATGACCCTTTTTTATAAGTCCATCTTTTAAAACATCAACATGTGTAATAACTCCATTGATGTATGGATGGTATGCATCGATAAAAATTGCGACTTTCATAATCACCTCTATGAATAAATATTTCTAAATTGTGTTTTTTTACATCTTTGACTATTATATCACATTATACAGAAAACTTAACATATTTTTTTCTTTTATTTATTATAAAAATATTATATAATAAATATAATAACTAATTTACTATATTAGTGTTAATAAAAAGCTTTAATAATCAGTTTGATTTTATTAAAGTATTAAAGGGGTGTTTTTTTGGATTACAGTATTTCTCTACAAAAAGTTGTTAAAGAGTTTGAGCTAATTTGCATTAGCAATAGCGAGAAAATAGGGGAGACTATGCTTTCTGTCTCTGATGTTAATCGTCCTGGTCTGCCGCTTGCAGGATACATCGAGCATTTTGATAAAGGAAGAATTCAGCTAATTGGCAGAACAGAATATTCTTTTTTAGATCAACTACCTATTGAAGCTCGTCAATCGAGATTAAACACATTGTTTTCAAAGCTACCTCCAGCTGTTATTTTAACACGCGAATATAAGCCTATGCCTGAGATGATATTTGCGGCAGAGCAGTTTGGAGTTCCTTTTTTGAGCACAGATGAAAATACCTCAACATTTATGGCATCTTTAATATCATTTCTAATAGTTGAACTTGCACCTCGTCAACCAACTCATGGCGTTTTAGTTGAAGTTTATGGTGAAGGACTTTTACTAATAGGCGATAGCGGAGTTGGTAAAAGCGAAACCGCTATCGAGCTTGTTAAAAGAGGTCATCGTCTTATAGCAGATGACGCAGTTGAAATACGCAAGGTAAGCAATAATACCCTTGTAGGTCGCTCACCTGATAATATACGGTATTTTGCAGAGCTGCGCGGTATTGGAATAATCAATGCAAGACGTCTTTTTGGTATGGGTGCTGTTAAGCTTACCGAGAAAATTGATATTGTTATAAATTTAGAACAATGGGATCAAAATAAACAGTATGACAGATTTGGAATTGATAATCAGTATACCGAGATTTTAGATACTCAGATAACTTCGATTACCATACCTGTTAAACCCGGCAGAAATTTAGCTATAATTATAGAAGTTGCAGCTATGAATAACAGGCAGAAAAAGCTTGGGTTTAATGCAGGTCAAGAACTTCTTGAAAAACTCAGTGCTTCAGCTGAGGGACTTGATGATTCACAAGACTGGTCTTCTTATTAGAAAGGATTTTTATGAAAATCATCGCCGATACACATACTCATACAGTCGCTTCAACTCATGCATATTCAACTTTGCTTGAAAATGTAGCTTATGCTAAAAAGAAGGGACTTCGAGCTTTATGCACAACCGATCACGCTCCTGAAATGCCAGATAGTGCATTTTGCTGGAAGTTTTTTTCAGCAAGAGAAACACTACCTGAATATATTGATGGTATATGGATTCTACCAGGTGTTGAAGCAAATGTTATAAACTATAAGGGTGAGCTTGATCTACCTGCTTGGTGTCTTAAAACGCTTGACTGGGTTATCGCATCATTTCATCAACCTGTTTTAATACCGTCAACACTTGAAGAACATACCGCAGCATACGAGGCTATAGTGAAAAACCCGTTGGTCGATTGTCTTGGTCACTGTGGAAGCCCTGAATTTAATTTTGACATAAAAACGATAGTTAAGTTATGCAAAGAGTATGATAAAATTGTTGAAATTAATGCAAATACATTTTCAGTGCGCAGGAGAAGTTTGCCAAACTGCAAAGAGATCGCGAGTGCTTGTAAAAAATATGAAGTTTCGGTAGTGCTTGCTTCTGACTCTCATATTGCAACTACTATTGGCGAGATTAAAAAGCCAAAAAAACTGTGTGATGAAATTGGGATGCCGAAAAAACTTGTTTTAAATAACGATTTCGATAGATTCTACGATTACATAATGCGCTCACGTGAGCGAAAAGATGCAGTTGAAGCATCAAGATAAGTTATAGGAGGGCCTGATGGACGATATTTTAAAACATCTAAAAGAATTCGATATTGAATATGATGAATATTGTCCGCTAAGTAATCACACCACATTTAAAGTTGGTGGCAGGGCAAGGGTTATAGCTTATCCAAACAGCTTAAAAAAACTTCGCGAAATTCTGTTTTTAGCAGACTTTAGGGGAGTTAAGTTTTTTGTTCTTGGCGCTGGCTCGAATATCGTCTTTTCCGATAATGGATATAATGGAATAATAATAAAGCTTACAAAAATGTGCAGCGATATAACATTGTCTGGTGACAATATTATCTGTGACAGTGCAGTATTATTAAATAAACTCAGTTTGTTCGCTCGCGATAATAACCTTTCAGGTGCGCAGTTTTGCTACGGCATACCTGCAACGCTCGGTGGAGCTATATTTATGAACGCCGGTGCTTATGGCGGCGAGATGCGAGATATTGTCTCATCAGTTACAGTGCTACGCCAAAATGGGGAAGTCGAAGAGATTGCAAATTCTAAGTGCAACTTTGGGTATAGAACAAGTGTTTTCAAAAAAACAAATGATATTATTTTAAGTGCAAAACTTTCACTAATAAAAGGTAACTATTCTGAAATAAACAAAGAAATGCATGAAATAATAGAAAAAAGACGCGATAAACAACCGCTAAACTATCCATCAGCTGGTAGCACTTTTAAGCGGCCACCGGATAATTTCGCTGCAAAGCTTATTGAAGATGCAGGACTTAAAGGATATAGGATTGGCGGTGCTATGGTGAGTGATAAGCACAGTGGGTTTATAATAAATTACGATAAAGCAACAGCTAGCGATATCTTAAAACTAATCGAATATATAAAAAATGATGTTTATGATAAATTTGGAGTACAGCTAAAACCAGAAGTTATAGTTGTTGAGGAATAAATTATGGAAATGGTTATAGTAACAGGGATGTCGGGGGCTGGAAAATCTACCGCTATTGATGTTTTTGAGGATATTGGGTACTACTGCGTTGACAATATCCCACCAATACTTCTACCTGAGTTTGCAAAGCTCTCGAAAAACACCGAAGGCATGGGAAAAATTGCTATTGTAATGGATAGCAGAGGCGGAAGCCTTTTTAACGACTTTTTTTATAATGTCGACATCGTGAAACAGAGTGGCGTTAAAGTTTCGGTTGTTTTTCTCGACTCATCTGACTCAAAACTTCTTTTTAGATATAAAGAAACACGCCGCAAACATCCACTATTTGATATAGTTTCAGGTTCTACTTCAAATGCTATTTCTAAAGAGCGCAAACTTATTGATTTCATAAAGAATAAATGCGACTATTATATTGACACTACAGATATCCTTCCTATGCAACTGCGAGAGAAGCTTATATCGCATTTTCTACTTGTTAAAAGTGATGCTATTGCTGTTAATATTATTTCATTCGGCTTTAAATATGGACCGCCAGCGGAGTCTGATATTATGTTTGATGTTCGTTGTTTGCAAAACCCATTTTATATACCTGAACTTCGAAACAAAACAGGACTTGATAGCGATGTTTTTGATTATGTAGTCTCGTTTGACAGTTCAAAAAAACTTATAGATAAACTCCGTGATTTATTAGAATTCACCTTGCCATTATATCTTGAAGAAGGCAAAAATCAGCTTGTTGTAGCTGTTGGATGCACTGGCGGTAAACACCGCTCGGTAACAGTTGCAAGGAGTCTTAATGAATTTCTTGTAGAAAGCGGTTATAATAGTAGCGCTATTCACAGAGATATCGACAGGAGGTAAATTATGTCTTTTTCACAGGGTGTTAAAGAAGAGCTTATGAAAATTCATTTAACACCGAAAGAAGAGGTAGTTACCTTAGGGGCTATAATTCTATTTGCGAAGAAATTTTCTCTATCTGAAATATATCTTCAAACAGAGCTTAGATCAGTTGTTGAATATACCCACAAATTGCTTATAAAGTTTTTTCCAGAAATCGAAGATGCATTGATAATTGGCAGTTTTAAAAAACAGACAAAAGAATTTTTCTATCTGTCGGTTGAGGATAAAAAGGCGAGAAAAGTCTTATTCTATGAGTTTACTGACCATAAAAAGAAATCGGTAACTATAAGAGAGGACTTTTTTTCGGATTTTAAATCTTTTTTAAGAGGAGTTTTTCTCTCTTGTGGAAATATATATGACCCAAGTGTAAGCTATCGTTCAGAATTTAAATGCTATAATATAATTATGGCAGATTTTTTTAGTGAAAAGCTAAAAGAGCAGTTAGATATTAAGTATAGCAGATCGTTTCGCGATAGAAATATTATTTTTCTAATAAAAGATAGCGGCTCGCTTGAAGATATTTTAACTGCAATAGGTGCTTACAATCAATCGCTTCAACTTATGAATGTTAAAGTTATGAAGGATATTAGAAATAGGGCGAACAGAATAACTAACTTTGAAAATGCAAATATCGATAAGGCTGTAGCTGCAGCTGTATCGCAAATTGCAGCAATTAAAAAACTCCGCAAATATGATAGGTTTGATAAATTACCGACCGACCTTGCAGAGATAGCTGAAAAGAGAGAACAAAATCCTGATGTTTCTTTAAATGAACTACTTTCGCTACTCTCATTTAAAACAAATAAATCGAGCCTTAACTATAAACTAAAAAAAATAATAGCAATTTCTGAGGAGATAAAATGAGCAAAGAATTTGTGCACCTGCACCTACATACAGAATATAGCCTGCTCGATGGAGCTGCAAAGATAAAAAAGCTTATCCCAAGGGTGCGAGAGCTTGGACAAAAAGCAGTTGCCATAACCGATCATGGGGTAATGTTTGGCGTTATTGATTTTTATAAAGAGTGCATCGCAAATGATATTAAACCGATTATTGGATGTGAAGTCTATTTATCACAGAGAACAAGACACGATAAAGTGAAATCACTTGATGGGTCCTCCTACCACCTTGTCTTGCTTTGTAAGAATAATATAGGGTATCAAAACCTATCGAAACTCGTTTCACTATCAAATATCGAAGGCTTTTATATTAAGCCGCGTATTGATTTAGAACTACTTGCAAAATACAGCGAGGGGCTTATATGTTTGTCCGCTTGTCTTGCAGGTGAAATACCACGAAATCTCATGAATGGCAACTACGAAGAAGCTAGAAATGCAGCAAAACGATATAAAGAAATATTTAAAGATGATTTTTACCTTGAAATTATGGATCATGGGATCGAGGAACAAAAAGATGTTACACCAGAGATAATAAAACTATCAGAAGAACTTGATATTCCTGTTGTTGCTACTAATGATGTACACTATGTATTGCGCGAGGACAAC
>CAYJGP010000100.1:0-7288 GCA_964369435.1 uncultured Oscillospiraceae bacterium
ATAAACTTATTGTCTCGCTCAAAAAAAATTTTTAAATCTATAGACATTCAAAATTCAGATTGCTATACTCGTTTAGTCAAATCAATCAAATCATATTTTTGATGTAACTATAGTTTCAAGCAATAAAATTTTATTAAAGTTATCACTGGAGGAATTATGAGTCAAAGTAATAATAAGCTCGGTACAATGAGCATCGGCAAATTGCTAATAAGAATGGCGCTACCAATCACATTTAGCATGCTAATCCAAGCATTATACAACACAGTAGACAGCATCTTCGTGTCAAGTGTATCGCAAGAAGCACTTACCGCAGTAAGTCTTGTTTTCCCAATTCAAAGTTTAATGGTTTCTGTGGCAATCGGTACTGCCATAGGTATGAATTCGCTAGTTTCAAGAAGACTTGGTGAAAAAAACAACAAAGCGGCAAATATCATCGCAAATAACGGTGTCTTACTTGCTATATGTAGCAGTGCTGCATTTGCAATTTTTGGTTTACTGTTTAGCGATGTGTTTCTATCTTCCTCTTCAACCGCTTCTGAGGTTGTAAGCGGAGGCGCCGCATATATGAAAATCACAACAGCTTTCTCACTCGGACTTTTTATGCAGCTTACATTCGAACGTTTAGTTCAAGCTACTGGAAAAACGATTTACCAGATGATAGCGCAACTTGCAGGTGCTCTGCTTAATATAGCTCTCGACCCAATTTTCATTTTCGGATATTTTGGAGTTCCAGCAATGGGCGTTGTCGGCGCAGCAGTAGCTACTGTAATTGCACAGTGGTTCGCTATGATTATCATAATCGTCTTAAACCATAAGCACAACCGTGAAATACAAATCACACCAAAAGCTCTCAGGTTTAAATTTTCCGCAGTTATAGACATTTATAGAGTTGGACTACCAAGCATAATAGTTCAAAGTATCGGAAGTTTCATAATTATCGGACTAAATCAGATACTCAGTATTTTCACAGAAACTGCGGTAAATGTTTTGGGGATATACTATAAAATCCGCTCATTCGTCTTCATGCCGCTATTTAGTCTGACCTGTTCGTTTATTCCGATTGTCGCATTTAACTACGGAGCTCAAGATAAAAAGAGAGTGCTCCAAGCCATCCGGCTAGCTATTATTAGCAGTGCTGTGATTATGTTTACCGGCGCACTGATATTTTGGTTCGCACCAGGCCTGCTTCTGTCAATGTTCTCTCCAACTCCAGAACTACTCGAAATAGGCATTCCGGCAATACGAGTTATTGCGATTTCATTCCCATTTGCAGGTCTTTGCATCATATTCTCCTCTTTATTCCAAGCACTTGGCAAGGGAATGTATAGTTTATATATGAATGCCGGAGTTCAGTTGCTTGTGTTGTTGCCAGCTGCGTTTATTCTCGCACAAACACTAGGTCTTTTTGCTGTTTGGTTTTCGTTCCTCTTAGCGGAAGTAGTAACCATCATCTTGGCACTCACTTTATTTCGTAAAGTCTACCGCAAGCAAATCGCTCCCCTCCCTGATTCGGTTAATCAATCTCGCTAAAACAGAATATTACCATTGTAAATTAGCCGAGCGTTAAAAACTACACTAAATTTAAGCAACACACCAATAAATTTGTTTTAATAGTATTCACCCATAAAAAAACAGATATGAATTTTTAAAATTCGTATCTGTTTTTGCTGTAATATCTGTTTTAATGCAGCCGCAAGGTGAATTCACAAAACTAATACTCATGCAATAACCTCTTTAACAATTGCTTTTCACTCGCACGCAAGATGAACTTGACTAAACTCTCGCCTTTGATACCTCGATTTATGCTCATATTTGAGCTTCATAGGTGTTAAGTTTCATAGCGGTTTCCAGAGAAACCAATTTGAAGCGCGAAGCATTTTCTAACATTATTTTGTACCTTTTTTGATAATTACACAGCCGAAATAAGCTTCTTCCCCTGTCGCTAAAATAGCATACGCTTTCTTAGCTTCTTCATAAAATGAAAACCTTTCTATAAATCCAACAGCATCGCGACCACGACTATCATGTTTTTCAACTATAGAAATATATTCATCCCAGACAGGGGTTTCTATTTTCCCTCTGTATTCGTCAGGCATATCCATAATTATAAACGGCTTTTCAGTAAACGCATCTAAAGGAAACAGCGTAAGAATTGCATCTAACATCTCGGTTGAGCTTATACCATCTGCTCGAACAAGCTTGCAGTTTTTCGCATTTGACGCAGCTGGGTAAAATGCATCCCCAATTACCAAGGTATCTCCATGTCCCATTTCCGCTAGAATTTTTAGTAGCTTGGGTGATATACATTTCGGTATCCCTTTTAACATAATTGTGCTCCTTTATATTTAAATTTCAACATAATTGATACTATAATAA
This sequence comes from uncultured Oscillospiraceae bacterium, assembly GCA_964369435.1. Lineage (GTDB taxonomy): Bacteria > Bacillota > Clostridia > Oscillospirales > Ruminococcaceae > CAYJGN01. The sequence goes on from CAYJGP010000100.1 coordinate 2,377, forward strand.
CTTCATTGATATTTTCTATCAAAAAAAGACACGAAACAATACACAGAGTTCAACACTTTAAGATAACTTTCTTATATACAGTTGTTTTTATATTAAAGTTATTTTATCATTTAAGAAAGTATAAATCAATATTAATTGAAGATATTACAGCGAATATACTTATCATAAGTCGCCAATTGCAGTGCCGGGCTAGTAAATAAATCTTTATAATATACCGAGTTTACTTTCTTTCAGCGCCTCTTTTTGTATTATCCTTTCGCGCGAAAGAAAACAGCCTTTTCAGACTGTTATCTAACTTGGTGTGATTAGTAGGATATAGCTTGCATAGACGCAGCAAAAAATGTTTGTCTTAAGCGCTTGGAGTGCGAACTGGATGCATAGTCACGTTGCTGGTTGCAAAGGCAGGATTTCTCGTCACTTCGCAAGGCTCAGCGCCCATTTTTCTAAAAACGCTCCACTGGAGCCTTTTTTAAACTAAAAATACCTATCGGTTCAAGTCTCTTAAACAAGTTTAAGAGATTTGAACCTACGACCTTCGGGTATCGCTTTGCTCTCCTCTTGTCGCATTGTCGCGCTATTCGCATTCTCTCATATCGCTCTGTGCGACGGCGCTTCGTTCCTTTCGCTTTATCCGCCACAGGCGGCGCTCAGTCACTCACCCAACGAGCTCAGCTCGTCGGTCTCATAACTCAATTTACGAAAGTTTCTCTCACCCATAAAAAAAACAGCCTTAAAAGACTGTTTTTATTTTGGTTGCGGAGGCAGGATTTCTCGTCACTTCGCAAGGCTCAGCGCCCATTTTTCTAAAAACGCTCCACTGGAGCCTTTTTTAAACTAAAAATACCTATCGGTTCAAGTCTCTTAAACAAGTTTAAGAGATTTGAACCTACGACCTTCGGGTATCGCTTTGCTCTCCTCTTGTCGCATTGTCGCGCTATTCGCATTCTCTCATATCGCTCTGTGCGACGGCGCTTCGTTCCTTTCGCTTTATCCGCCACAGGCGGCGCTCAGTCACTCACCCAACGAGCTCAGCTCGTCGGTCTCATAACTCAATTTACGAAAGTTTTTCTTACCCATTAAAAAAACAGATACCCCAAAGGTATCTGTTTTTATTTTGGTTGCGGAGGCAGGATTTGAACCTACGACCTTCGGGTTATGAGCCCGACGAGCTACCGAACTGCTCCACTCCGCGTCGTTTCTGTTCTATAATACTACCACACATTTTTAAATTTGTCAAGAAAAATCTTGCAACTTTAATAGCATTTATATACCAATTGCTGAAATTTTCTAAACTAATTTCGCATCTTCTTCAATGCTCGCAAAAAGATCTTCATCATGCTCGGTCACGTCATGTCCGTACATGTCATAGGTCTTTTCAATGCATTTTTTACTCTGCAACCATTCATAGATAAAGATTGCAGCTGTTGCAGCTGCCACCGCCGTAACTACCATGCTAATCATTACTTTTAAAACTTTCATAACGCCACCTTCCTTTTTTATATTATAACCCTATTTTTTTATTTTTGCAATATGTTTGAATTAATTTAATAAATTTGTTAAAGATATATTAGTATCTAAAAAGGAGAATCGATATATGGTTGACACACAAGAAATGCTACAATTTATCGCAGAAAACGCACAGATGGGCGCTGATTCCACAGCAGAACTAATGACTATCTGCCAAAACCCTGAGTTTATGGATCTTCTGCACTCACAAGAAAGCCACTACAAAGGTATTTTAAACGAAGCAACAACCGAGCTTCAGCGAATGGGATATCAGGTGCGACAGATAAATCCCATAGCTAAAATGGGGACAAGTCTTATGATGAATATGCAAACACTCACAAACAAAGAGCCCTCGCACCTAGCCGATATGATGATGCAGGGTAGCAATATGGGGATTATTGATATCCAAAAGAAGATAAATGATTACAACGGATCCCCTCAAATTTTAAGTCTCGCTACGAGACTTCTAGATTTCGAAGAAAGCAGTCTTGAGAATTTCAAAAAATATCTCTAATAACACCTTTATCTCTAGTCCCAAACAGAGAAATCTGAAAAGTTTCTACAAACAAACAGATTTTGGATAAAGCTTATATGAGTATTTATAATTATCAGCTTTTGCGCATTTGTAGATACTTTAAAAGTTTTAACACTTACCTTTTTTAAAGTCCCAAAGCGGATAATATATTTAGCTATTTTCATGCTTTGATATCTTTTGATTGGTGGCATATTACAAAACCTTGAAATTTGATTGCAGCAGGTTTTATTCATACAAGAGCATTAAAAAAGCTACATTTTGAAACTTCAAAATGTAGCTTTAATCTTTTTATCCTTTAGATAGTTTGGGATTAATTATGCGGTTTTCTTCTTTTTAATTCCAACGAATATTATGATTCCTGCAACTGCAACCAATCCGAGTCCTATTATCCAGATATACATATTGCTTTGTTCTGCATCTGGTGTGTGAGTTGTTGGTACTTCCACATCCTCAATCTCAGTTGTTCCATCCTCTATTTCAACATCTGGAGCAAGTGGTGCTACTGGATCAACAATCTCTACCTGATCATCGTCTGCATCTTCATCAACCTGTGGTGCTGGAGCCGGTGTTAGTACCGCTGCAGGCTCTACCGCTTCCTCTGATGGTGCCGGTGGAGTTGGTAATGGGATATTAACTGCATATACTGTTAAATCACCGTGTATAAATGTTATCTTGTAGTTTTTGTTGTTGAATTTATAAGTTTTGCCATCAACTGTAACTTTTCCTTTTTTGAGTAGTTCAAGACCTATTGCATTTTCATATGAGCCAGCTGTATTAACAAGTGACTGCACGTAGCTAACTGTCATATCGCCTAAATCTTTTGCATAAGCTGTATCTTTAATGCCTGTGCTTGCTAGAGCGGCATCAATCTGCTGTTGGATACTCTCTTCGATATCTGTAGTTGATATCAATGTTCCAACCGGTACACTCATATCATCTATAGCTATTGTGAACTCAATTGGTGTTATCTCGAAATCAATGAAACCTAGATAGGTGTTGTTATATCCATTTTGTGGGACACCATTTAAACCATAGAATGCTGAATCAACAGAAGTTGTATTTAGTACTACTCTATAGAATATTCTATTAGATCCATTTGCTCCACTAACATTTTTAATTTTAGGAAACTCATTTGATAGGTTATATGAGTCCTCACCAAACAACACGTCATAGTCAACACCCATTGTGAAAACTGTATTTCCATCAACACTAGTTAAGCTAATATTAAGTTCCGATATATCTACCTTTTTATTATTGAATGGGCGGGTGTATTCGCTAATTACTGAAACTACTGGTAATAATGAAGCATTAACATTGCTCTTATACAATCCCTTTAGAGTTGTAGGGCTTGAAATTTGGCCCATAATTATATTGTTATCACTATCCAAAATAATTGTAGCTCCTTGGGTGTTCCATTTTAAAAAGTCACAATAATTATATGCTGGAACAGTCGGTGAGTTTAGTGTTCCTTGAAAGTTATGTGAAACAACTTCTGTACCAATAATATTGTCACCACCATCAAGATAAGTTACGGTGTGCATAACAACTGGAGTTACCAATAAATTTGATTTTACAGCAACCTCTGTATCAGATGCAACTTCTTCTGAAGTGTTGTCATCTGTATTTGTAATAAGCCAAGTTACTATTGTTCCATCCTCTGTAAAACCTAAGTCATCTGCTGTTTGAGTTTTGAAAGTGCCCCCGTGCGATACTGTTAGCCTTTCAACAATATTTCCGCGTATGTTTTCGATATCCACGCTATACTCAATTTTATTTAGAACTATAGATCCGATAAAGTTATCGTTATTGTGGCTGCCATCTATATCGTTTGGCAGAACTTTTATCATCTGAATGCTGTCATCATTTGTTTTGTTGTTTACAACATTTTTGCTGCTAATATATTCTGCAATTTCTGGTATTGCAAGTATCTCTTCAACATTTCCGCTTGTATAGCTACCTACTGGTAACTCAAACTTAAATGATTCTGTGACAGTTTTGCCATTCGCATTTACAAACTCTAAACTCAGTTTAACAGTAGCCTGCTCCTGTGTATTTTTTGTGTAATAAATATTTCGAACAAGCGTATCGTTTTTGTATTTAAGTGTTATTTCTGTTTTGCCATTAGTAACTGTAGCACCGTTTACTACAGGTAGTGTATGCACAACATTTCCACCATCTTCCGTAACTGTAACACTCTCGCTCGGAGCAGCTTTTTCTGAACCGCCCTCGTAGTAGTAGTTAATAGTAAACACTTTGTCTTCGCCTTCTTGTGAAGTAGGTTCTTCATAAATTGCATAGAAGTTTAGTGTATTAACCGTAGTTTCTCCTGACACTAATTTTTCATAAGGCACTGTACTAATATTTATTTTAGTTAAATCCAACACTGTAGAACTGTTACTTGAATAAGCAAATCCAACAAAATTATAGCCATCTGCCGCGAGTGATGGTGCACCTGAAGTAGGATATGTCAATAATGTATCTTCATAATATGTTACATTTATTGATTTACCCGCTACATTTCCTAAATTATGAAATACAACTATATTAAATGGATTTTTCTTGTAATCCTCTAAGAACGCATCTGAATAAAGGCTTGTATTTTCATTTTTTATATTCTGTAGGTTTAATGCGTCAATCAAGCTATCTGGATCAACACTAACTACTATCTCATCATCTTTTTCTTTGCCATCTACATCAAAACCATTTACATCGAAACCATTTGCGTCAAAGCCATTTGCGTCAAAGCCGTTTGCATCAAAGCCGTTTGCATCAAAGCCATTTACATCAAAGCCATTTACATCAAAGCCGTTTGCATCAAAGCCGTCTTTATCAAAGCCGTTTCCATCAAAGCAGTTTGCATCAAAGCCGTTT
>CAYJGP010000101.1:0-7092 GCA_964369435.1 uncultured Oscillospiraceae bacterium
TTCTATTAACATTATTTTTACTTAGCTGCAGCAAAGCATTTGAAGAAAATTCAGATGATGTGAGAATAGAGTTGTCTGATGATAAAAGTGAGATTTCGTTGATATTGAGAAATGGAGCAGAAAGAACTTTAAAGGTTTCTGATTTCCATGAAAATGCAGGAGAGTTTAGCAACTGGATTCTCGCGTCAGAAGAGATTCTGTATCTCTCGGTAGATAGTAAAAACGGTGATTTCACATATTTATTCTATAATATTATTGACAATGAGATAGTAGATGAGTTTCAAGGGTTTTATGATTTATATGTCTGCTCAGATGCTGAACTTGTATTTGTTCCTGACGATGAAACGGTTGAGCTAGGCGGTGAGATATATTATTTTTTAACGACAGAGAATAAGACTGAAAAATTTACGATAGATGAATATGCTGATATTTCTAATGAAGATGTTATTATTAAGAATAGGGAATTAGTCCTATTTTCAAATGTAGCGGATGAAATAGCATTGTATCATATAGGGGATGGGTTTGAAGTTATTGATACCGAAGCTTTAAAGATTGATGATATATACAAGGATTTTCGATTCAGCCAAGATGCAGAAGTGAAACTTGGCGGTGATAATGCCGAGATAAAGGTTGTTTTAAAACTATCAGCGAGTGTAGTTGTGGGGGATGGGATATCAGGTGAGTATGATTATGGATTATATGAAAAAGATGAACATCTACAAGCTAATATCTCTTCGGATTACAAAGAGGTTTCTATAGCTAATCTTTTGGGAGAAACTTTCAATATTGCTGTAGATGATATTTATGATGGTCAGATTGATTTAATAATATCGGAATGTGAGTTTTTCTCCGATTCAATTTTAAAGCTGTCTTTAATTAAAAATTCAAGCACGAGCGCAAAAGATGATTCTGATGGTGAAATAGAGGGGGATGGCTTTGATGTTTATTATGATATAGATAACAAAGAAGTTGCTTATCGTTCAAATGAGATGTCTATCGGATTTAATTTAGGTGGTGGAAGAGCAATTTATACTTCTTACAGATATAGTGATAGATATATTAATAATGCTGATCCAAAAGAGGAGTTTGCGTTGCTTGTTTATGTTGAGGGTGCTAAAGTAGCTACAAGTGAAATAGACCTAAATTATAACTTGCAAGGTGACGATATTGCTATTTTGCTCGAAGGTAGGTATATTGCGACTATAAATAATGAGAAATTAACAGTAGATATCTTCAAAGTGACCGATGAAGTGATCTTGATAGATAGTTATGATATTAGCTATTTAATGGACGGATATATGGGGGAGCTGCTTTCGGTAATTCATAACCTAGGGTTTACCTTCGAGTATGCGCCGATTATTAAGCTAAATGAAGTCCGAGAGGTTTATTTAGGCTAAAAATTGTTTTTATTAAAGCTCAAAATCTGGAAAAATTAGTGTTGAGATAAAATTGAATTTGACAGTAGTAGATTTTTTAAATGATTTTGACATTTCAACAAAAAAATGTGAGGAGATAGTAGAGAGAAGGGCGTTCCCGACTGCTTATAATAATGAATGGGATTTCTATAATTATTCTTTGATAGAGAAGTTGCGATAGTTTTATGCCGGATTTACTCCGGCATAGGAGGAAATGATATGAAAAAAGCTGCAGTTATCACGATAATTCTGATAATGATATTGTTTTTATTTGGTTGCGCAAAAGAGCTTGATTTAGAGAGTTATGATAGCTATGATATTGCAGATTTTGCAACGCTTTATATTCCAAAAGAAATTGCGCATGGGGAGATGGCAACCCTTCTGTATCATTATAATGAGGACGGAAAGGTTATAGAGAGCGAGTTAGCAGTTGTTTTCTATGAAGATTATTTGATTAGAAAAGATGAGGGGTTTTTGTATATCTATAATGAAGCTTTGGGAGAAGTTTTACTCTATGATTTGGGAGAGAGGATATCGTTTGTTTCAGTTTCAAAGATTAATACTGATTTAAATTTATATCCGCAGTTTGATTTTTCAGAAGATGTTCAGTTTTTAAGGGGTTTTAGTGAAGATAATGCTGTTATAACTATACAGTTTAATGGTGAAGAGCTTTTTTTGCATAAATTATCAGGTGAGAAGAGCTTGGAAGGTGATGATAAACAGGTTAATCATACCTTTTCTGAGACAGAGGACGGGAGCGTAGTTCAAATAAAGCGAGGTAATACCGATATTGAAATAAAAATAGAAGATGTTTATGACGGTGCTTTAAATAGCGAACTTTATGATAATTTGGATGATTTTTCCTTTTATAGAGTTGCGGCATTAAATAACGATATTTTGGTTTTGACTATTGCCCCAACTGATGTTGTTTTCAGATATTATGATCCGAGCTTAACGGATATGAAAGTTGACTACTATTATAATCTCGAAACGAAAGAGATTGTATATACAAAAGGAGGATACAATGCTCGTTATCCATTGGCTTCGGGATTTGCGTATATTTCAAATACTGTTTTAGATAGTGAGCTTATAGGGTTTGAAGATGGGAAGGTGGCTGTGAGTGCGCTTTATGCAGAAGATGGGTTTCACAGCGATAATATTATAGTTAGTGATGATTTGGGATTTTTGGCTGTGAATATTGATAATAAACATATTGATATTTACGATTGTAGGGTAGATATAGAATTTTCAGAGCGGATCTCGATAGAGCATTTAAATTTATCGGATAAGATTTTTAGCTTTAAAGACGATTGCTATTTTGATGAGAATAACGATATTGTAGTCGGGTTTAGCGAGTCGGTTGAGATTGATTTTTAGATGCTTTTAAGTTTTTTGTGACAAGTCAAAACAGGAGGAGGTTTATCTAAAGGCAATCAAGTTGAAAATTAGCATTAAAATGTTGAAAATTTAATAAGTTGTACACTAAAAAATATAAATATAGTTCAAAAATATATTTAAATTTGGCGCAAAATACAAAGTTGAGCAAACTGAGTGTCGAAGAATGTCGAAACGCTTGTATATATATTCTATGTTAAGTTGTGGGTGAGAAATATATATATATATATATGCGAGAGGGTGGGCGGCATGATATAGCTTGATTTGTACGGTATCGTAAATTTGTGATTTTTAAGTTTATCGAAGGAGGGTAGGCTTATGAAAAAGAGAGTTTTAGCGATATCTTTAGGTTTGGTAATAATGTTTTCGAGTGTGACTTCGGTTAGTGCGAATAGTTATTATGCGAATTTGAATTGGTATTATCCTTTACAACCTGAATTCGTTAATATTTCATCAGCTTATGCTGACCCAAGCCGGACTGACCATATAGGCTTTGATATTGATGGTTTTGGTGTGACAGGAGGTATTAATAATACATATATTTATGTAGCTGAAAGTGGATTTGTTCATACAGCATTTTTTGTTTTAAATCCGCATAATTACCCAGACCATACGGGATATGGATATATGATAGCTATAGAATCCAACGATAGAGATTTAAATGGTAATTATTTGATATATAACTATCAGCATATGTTAAGTGCTGCTCGAAACCCTATTTCGCAACAACTTTACCATGGGGGTGAAGCGGTATATAGAAGTAGGCGGATAGGTAGAGTAGGGAGTACGGGAAATTCTTCCGGTCCGCATTTGCATATGGAAATAACAAATGATGAAGGATTTGTTGGAAACAATTTTCACGATACAGTTAATCCGGTTTTGTTCTATAATACAAGAATAATCTTCACAGGTAGAAATTCTATATATGCTACTTCTCCGCCTGTTTCAATAAGTGATACTTTAGATAGAGAAGTGGTTGACTCAATATATTACATTGATATTAAACTTATTGATCATGTGGGTGAGGCTAATTTTGAACTTTGGCTAAAAGAAAATCATGCTAAATATAGGGATGATTTAACAGTTGTTAATTTTTTAGATGATTTTAAAATATCAAATGAAAAGTGCAAGCAAATTATGAATCAAAATCAATTTTCAATGTTTGCAAGATATCAAGCGACTGATTATTATGACTATGAAAAAATAGAGATGCTAAGGTAATTCAAGCTGAGAATTTTCTCGGCTTGAATTTGTTGTTGATAGGAGCTGTAGTTGATATGAAAAAGATGTTTTGTTTGCTTTTTTCGGTTGTGATATTTTGTGTTGGGTGCAGTAGAGGGGCTGCTTTTTCAGATATTAGAAGTGAGGCTGAATTGCTGATTTCAGATGATGGGATGAGCGTATCGGTGGTTGCTGATGGTGAAAGCTATATAAATCTTTCAGTAGAGGATGTTGGCGGCAACGTCGGGGATGTCATATTAAGTTCCTTGTTTTATGGTAATAATGCTATCGAAGTTTCTTTGAAGTCGCAAAGAGGTATATCGAAAAAAAGTTATTACGATATCGTAAATGAAGAGATTATATTTATTAATGACGGCTCCTATTTTAAAGAAAGCTTAAAAGATGGTAGTGTGCTTTTCGTGCCAAAAGAAGCGGGGGTAAGTGCGGCGAAGTATCTTGTCTTGGTAGATGAAGAACTAAAGGCTGTAGATATTGAGGGTGGTGAGCTTTTTGGAGATAATCTGCTAATAAGCGATGATGAGAAGAATATCGTGTTTTCTCCTGATGGTGGAGAGACGGTAGAAATTTATAATGTCAGCGATAACTTGATTAGTTTTGGTAGCCGCGTTCAAACAACTATTGATAGCAGTTATTATCCGCTTTTTAACTTGAGGACGAATGGTCAGTTTGTTGGAGTTGATGGCAAAATAGCTATGGAACTCTCACTTGACAGAGAAGAGCGGATAGCTTTTGAAGATGGTGGAGATAATTATTTTGAAGCGGTGATTATGGATAGTGATTTATCGGTCAATGTGGCGATTGATGGGCAGAGTATAGACGTTTTGGACGACAAAGAGATTGTTGATACTGTTAAAATAGAGAGGCTTTATAGCGGAGATGTTGATGTTAATATAATAGAGGGTGAATTTTTTAGTGACAATATTCTAATTATTAAGGTTTTGGAGGATGAGGATAGCGAAACTGATAGTTTTACAAGGTTTTATAGCGAATATTTCTATGATCTTTCGATCAGTAAGGTGGTTTATACACCTATAGGTGGTTTTAATATTATTGAGCTTTCAGCTGGTCGCAGACTTTACTTGGAATCGATGAAGCCATTTTATATAAATGGATATGATGAAAATAAGAAAAGTGTTTATCTTTATCTTAAAGATGGTGTTATTATAGAAGAGATTGTAGAGTTTAACGTTGATATTCTAGTTTCAGACGATACGAATTATTTGGCTCATTATAATTCTATCGAAGATACGGTGGAGTTTTACAAGCTTTACGAAGGTGTCGAGCTTATTGATAAGAAAGAAATTACAACCGATTATAAAAACGACGGATTTGCGCCGCTAAATTTTGGCGATGCATATTTTGAGGAAGATAATAATGCTGTTGTTTTGAAGTTTGATGAACGAATTTTGGTGAAGTTTGAATAAGAGAAAGTGAAAATAAAAGCGAGGTAGAAGTTTTTGTGAATGGGGTTTATATTATTGTGTTTGATTAGTTGAGGTGAAAGTGTTTTAGCAGAAAGAGTGGGATGACAATAGAGCGAAGAATTTCTCGCTCTATTGTCAAGAAAGGAGAAAATTTCATGAAAAAAGCTTGTATCTTAATATCGTTATGTTTTTTTATAATATTTGCTAACGGTTGCGAGATGGCTAAAGTGGAAGATTATGATGACCTTGAAGTGGAAATTTTGGATGAGGGAAATCGCCTTTTGATAACAAGTTCAAAAGAAGAAGTGGCAGAGCTTTTGGCGGAAGATTTTGGAGATGGAAGCTTTGAATCATGCGAAGTTTTAGAGGGTGGGATTTTAGATATTCGGCTTGCAAAAGAGGTGTGCGAATATGCCATCTGCTATCTCTATGACATTTCAAACAATGAAATAGTTTTCGATAGTGGAATTGAAAGCGCTGCTTACAAAATTTCGGATAGTAGCTTTTTGTATATACCGGCTATCGACGCAGAGGATTTAGGGGTTTCTGCTTCGATGGTTTCGTTTGGTGGAGAAAAAATTGAAGTACAACAAGTTTCAGAAGTTGAGGACGTTTATATGCCTAATGTTGCAGTATCTGCGGATAATAAGACGATGGCTGTTTATAGCGATACAACTAATATTATCGATTTCTATAGTATCGGTGAAGAGATTTCTTTTATTTCGAGCAGTCAGGTTTTATATCCGAGTTTGCTTAACTATCAAGGATTTAACTTTGCGACTTCTGCTAAATTTTATATGAGCGGTGACGGGGTTTCTATTGAAAATTTTACTATTAATGCAAACCCGAAATTTAATATCCCGCTCAATATTAGCGAAAATGATTATGCACCAAAAGAGGTTGTTATACCAGATAGTTATGATGTGGTTATAGCAGAAAATGGAAAAACTGTTTCTGTTATAGATGGTGGTGCTGAGATTTTCAAAATGGGTGCCGATGAAATTTATGATGGTGAAATGGATAAATATGAGATTTTGATTGAAGATGCAAGTTTTTTCGCTGAAAAAATATTAGAAGTTTCGATAACAGTTAATGCTTATAACGAAGCAACACCAGCTGTTTTAGTGAAGTCTTGGGTTGATAATTTCTTTATAAACATTGATACTAAAGAGGTTTTATTTTCGGTAGCTGATATTTTTTATGAATACACAGATTTTGATGGTGCGAGAAGATTATATCTATCATCCGACTTGAATGGAGTTTCGTGTTTTTTACATGGAGATGGAGGGGAGCTTGCCGTTCAAAGGTTTGAGGGGGAGGAGAACTTGGTTTTAAATAGCGTGAGAACACATGAAGACGCTCTGCTTTTTGCGCATAAATATGAAAAAGGAACAGTTGATATCTATATAATTGAAGATACTTTAGTTTTGATCGAAAGCTATGATTTGGGTATAGATGTTGATAGCTATGGTGGATTTGATCTTCTATTCGATGCGACTATCTTTGAAAATCATCTGGTGTTTGAGTTTTCAAAAGTAGTTGAGACGCAACCGGTTTTGTGATGAACTTGTTTTGCTTCAGAGCGTTGATTTGATAGAGCATACTGGCGGTGCGCA
>CAYJGP010000102.1:0-7068 GCA_964369435.1 uncultured Oscillospiraceae bacterium
CCTCGCCTGCTGTTACATTTGCATTTCGAATAGCATCTAGAATTGAAGTTTTACCATGGTCAACGTGTCCCATAACAACAACAACCGGTGGACGCCCCTCGAGGTCGCCCTCGTTATCATCGCTCTGGTCAATTAGACGCTCTTCGATTGTAACAGTTACTTCTTTTGTAACTTTAGCGCCGTATTCCATTGAAATCATCGCCGCTGTATCGTGGTCGATTACATCGTTTTGAGTTACCATAACGCCCATAAGCATAAGTTTTTTGATAACATCTGCCGCTGTCTTTTTAAGACGGAGCGCGAGCTCCACAACAGTTATCTCATCTGGGATAAGCACCTCAAGCTGACGCTCTTTTTGTAGCTGAACTTGAATTCTGCGCAGTTTATCAGCATCGCTCTCGCGGTTTCTGTTGCCATACTGTCCACGTCTATCGTTTCTCTTGCCAAGCTTTTGTTTCTTTTGGAAATCATTAACTTTAGGCGCACTGGTGTTTGCTAAGTTATCATACTTATCGTTGTATTTATCAAGGTTTACCTCAACCTTTCTCGTGTCAACTGTTTTAGTTACACGAACAGGTTTCGGAGCCGCATCTTTCTTTGGCGGTTTTTCCTTTTTGGGCATAGCATTTGCTTGCGGTGCACTTTTTTCAGCTTTTGTTGCTGGTGCCGCCGGTGCTGCTGTTGCCGCTTTTTCCTCTGAGGGTTTTATAACATCTTTCAAACTCTCTTTGGCACTCTGTTTTGTCAGATAATCGAAAAGAAAATTAAGCTCTTCTTCGGATAGTGCTGACGCTGTTTTTTTAGGCTCACCACCCATAACTGCTACTGCCGCAATTATCTCCTTTGAAGTCATCTTAAAATCTTTTGCTACATCTGAAACCTTGTATTTAATTACCATTAACTTCCTCCTTTGAGAGTTTTCCAAAAAACGCTTCTTCCATCGCTCTATCGGTAATAACCATTACCCCGACCCTCTTCTTTAAAATAGTATATATATCATCCATAGAACAGGGTAGTTTTACTGTTTTTATACCGCTGTCTTTAGTTTTGAAAGCAATTTCTTTTTGCGTTTTTATCGACACATCATCACAGATGAAAACGCATTTTATCTTCTTTTTGCTCACTATGTCCATACAGGCGTCAAATCCAACAGTAAGCGCGCCTGCTTTTTTTATTATGCCGAGAAAAGAGAGGTTTTTATCCATCCGCTTCACCTATAAGTTTATCATAAACCTCGCTCGGTACAGAAACCTTAAAACTTCTCTCAAAAGCTTTTGTCTTCTGCGCCTTTTCAATACACACAACATCTTTGCAGATATAAGCACCTCTGCCGTTTTTCTTGCCTGTATCGTCGATAAATATTTCGCCCTCTTTAGTTTTAACTATTCGTGTTAGCTCTCGCTTGTCTTTATGCACTCTGCATACAGCACACATTCTCTCGGGTGTTTTCTTCAAGAGTTCGCCCCCCTACTCACCGAAAAAGCCGCTCTGTGGCTTTATGTCTATCTTATAACCTGTAAGCTTTGCTGCAAGTCTTGCATTCTGACCTTTATTTCCAATAGCTAGAGAAATCTGATCATCAGGCACTGTTGCTTTGCACTCTCTTGTCTCTTCGTTTATAATCTCAACTTCAATTACATTTGCAGGAGATAGTGCTGCCGCTACATATTCTTTTGGATCTTCGCTGAATTTAACAACATCTATCTTCTCGCCGCCAAGCTCATCAACAATCTTCACAATTCTTGTTCCGCGATTACCGATACATGCACCTACAGGGTCAACATCTGGGTTTGTACTACGCACAGCCATCTTCGTGCGGCTTCCAGCTTCCCTTGAAATAGATGCTATTTCAACTGTTCCATCGAATATTTCAGGCACTTCCATCTCAAACATCCTTTTAACAAGTCCTGGATGGGTTCTGCTTATCATAATTTTAGGACCTCTCTCGGTCGCTAGCACCTCTACTACATAAACGCGAATTCTATCTCCCTCACGGATAACCTCTCCAGCTATCTGCTCAGACTTTGGTAGGATTGTTTCGCTTCTGCCGATTTCAACCGATATAATACCTTTTTTATTATCTATTCTTGTAACTGTTCCTGAAACTATCTCATGCTCTTTCGATTGGAACTCCTCAAGAATTAAGTTTCTCTCCGCCTCTCGGATCCCCTGTCTTATAACGTGTTTTGCTGTTTGAGCAGCAATTCTTCCAAACTGCTTTGTCTCAAGCTCTATTCGAACGATATCTCCGATAACCGCTTTCTTGCTATGTTTTACCGCCTCTTCCATGCTCATTTCAAGATCGCTATCGAAAACTTCTTCAACTACCTCTTTGCCAAGGAACACTTTAAACTGTCCTTTATCTGGATCTATTTCAACAAAAACGTTTTCGTTTCCACCAAAATCCTTTTTAACCGCTATAACAATGGCGTTTTTTATCTTTTCAAGAAGATATCCCCCCTCAATTCCCTTTTCTTTTTCGAGTTGGGTTAGTGCTTCAAAAAATTCGTTATTCATCATTTCCTCCCGGTTTTTCCACTAAAACTTTTGCATACGCAAGTTTCTTGATTTCAATTTTTCTCTCATTCTCATCAATAAGTAAGGTCATGAATTCTTTATCATAACCCTTTAAAACACCTTCAAGCTCTCGCTCGCCATCTTCTGGCTTTACAATAAACTTTACACGGACGTTTTTCAAAAGAGCATACTCATAATGACTTTCGCGAACAAGATCTCTCTCGATACCGCTTGAACAAACTTCTAAAAAATATGCTCCCGCAACAAGATTTCCCTCTTCGATAGATGGGTCTATCTTCCTTGAAAACCGTTCACAATCTTCGATGCTAATTCCTTTTTCGCTATCTAAAAATATACGAAGAAAATAATTTGGGCCCTCTTTGACAAAGGTAACATCCCATAACTCAAAACCCATTTCCAACGCTATCGGCTTTGCAAGTTCTAAAACTGCCACTGCTGTATTCTTAACTTTTGCCATAAATCCTCCAAACAAAAGTTTAAGAGCAGGTTCCCCTACTCTTAATCCTCATACTATTACAACTAACAATATAACATAAACAAATATAAAAGTCAACCCTACTCAACAAGAAAAACAATTAGATTACTTGCAATTTTAAGCGCTGAGAGCATTTCATTTGAAACCTCTTCGTCCTCTCCGCACAAAAAAACCCCACCAAGTATATCGCCGCAAGATATAATCGGCGCATAGGCTTGTACTGTTTGAGAATTTTCACAGACAAGAAAACTCTCTCGCCTCTCTACTGACACAACTTTGCGCTTTTCTAGTGCCGCATAGGACACAGCTGTTATCTGGCTGCCAACAATTTCTTTCGAAACAGTACCCGCAACTGCCACAACCCTATCTCTATCTGTTACAATAATCGGCCTTTGAATACTGCCAAAAACAGCTTTAGCCGCCGCTGTTGCAAAACCTTCAAATTCTGCAAGCGTTGAATATTTCTTGAAGACAACCTCACCGCCCTCACCTGTAAATATTTCAAGCGGGTCACCCTCTTTTATCTTCATAGTTCTTCTTATCTCTTTGGGTATTACCACCCTACCGAGATCATCTATCCTTCGAACAATTCCAGTCGCCCTCATAAACTACTCCCTTTTTTGCTTTTAATTATTATTAGCAACAAAAGAGCAATATATACTTAATTTTCACAAGATATATCCAAAAAATTAACCTACCAGAAAAGACATCATTAAAAGATATAAAGCATACACAAATTTTATTTTGATATTGATGCAAAATCTATATAGTGAAAACCAGGGGTATATGAAACTTCTAAAATCTTATTTGAAAGCAGCAGTCTGCTCTCTGTAAACGATATCGGGTATACAGCAAAATCATCTATTAAAAACTGCTCAGCTGCATAGTAATCTTCTTTTTCGCCGCTCTGAACCGCTCGCTCGAGCAGAGAGGTGAAAGTTTCGTTATTATAAAACTCATACCCTCTATACCCTTCTGAAAATATATCTAATATCTCCGCAGGACTTCCACTATCAGCACCGACACTAATAATAGCAATATCGAAGTTTCCAGATGAAACAGTACTGTTAAACACAGATGCATTTTGTAGCTCAAGACTTCCAAAAGCATTCAAATCTCTCTGCCACTGCTGCATAACAGCTGACATAATCTCTTGCGCCTCTTCAAAACCTACATAAACATCAAATGCCGATAGGTTGTTTCTTGAGAAGTTATTTTGGAGTGCAGCTATTAAAATATCGCCACCAACCGCTCCTATCTGTTCTGGTTCCTCTAAGTATTCTTCGGTTTTATAGAATTCACCGCTAACAGTGACCGAATTTGGGATAATCGAAAAGACACCTTGAGATTCATCTGTATCGAGAGCTAAAACAGAATCTAGATCAATAGTTCTTATAAAAGCTTCACGCACCTCTTTTACTGCGAACTCCTCATTATTTGTATTAAATACAAGCATCTCCACACCACTCTCAACAGTTTGCAGATTATGCCTTGTTTCTATTTCATCATCGCCTTCAATATAGGCAATATCGCAGTCCCCATCTCCCACCGCTTCCACACCATCTAAACGGTTTAAATAAACGGTAATATCCGGCGCATCACCTTGCGCTGAAAGTGAAATTCTGCTGCTGTTAAAGTTCAGAAGGGTGTAGTCGCCATTTGTTATAATGGCATCTGCATAAAGACCATATCTTCCACCTGTTGAAATGAAAAACTCTTCGTTGCAAGGGTAGGCATAAGGATCCGCTAAAAGCTCTAAAAACATAGGGTCTGGTTGTGCTAGCTCTATTACAAGAGTTTTGCTATCAACTGCCAAAACAGCTATTTCGCTCTTGCTGCCCTCACCATTTAGGTATTCTGTCGCACCGAGAATACCCGAGAAGAGAACCGCCCCATCGCTCCCATCAAAAAGACGTTTAATTCCAAATTCAAAATCGTGCGCAGTTACTGGCGTTTCATCTTGCCAAAATATATCATCCCTTAGGGTAAATGTGTACTTATTTCCGCTTATATCGTAGCTCAAAACCGCATCTGGTACCGCTTCGCCCCACTCGTTTAGGTAAAAAAGGCCATCAAAAAGATTGTAGAGAACATTTTTTTCAGAGCTGCCATTTGCAAATTGAGGATCTAGATTATTTACATCATCGACAAAATAGACGGTAAAGCTCTCTTCACCGCCACAGCCTGACAAGGCAAGCATAATTATCAAGATAAATATCGATACAATTTTCTTTATTTTAATCACCCACACTCAATAAATAGTTTAATATAATTATTTCTTTTTGTAAAGTTTTGGCAGAAAAAGACATCATTTTACCACAAATCCACTGTTGTAAGAAAAGTTTTGAAAATCAGTATCACAACAAAACAGATACGAGTTTTAGTTCATATCTGTTTTATTTATGCCTATTAACTTTTGGTAAGATACGCCGCTTCTTCTAAGACTGCTTATCCCTTTGGTTCTCACGAAACTTAAGATAGCTCTCAAGGATTACCGTTGCCGCAACTTCATCTACTATCTCTTTGCGTTTCTTTCTGTTTATATTGTTTTCAATTAGATAGTTTGTCGCTGAAATAGTTGTGTTGCGCTCATCCCAAAGTTTCACTGGAAGCTCTGCAACAAGATTTAGTTTCTTCGCAAACTCTTCCGACTTCTGCGCACGAGCACCTGCACTGCCATCCATATTAAGCGGATGCCCGACAATTATCTCGCCAACCTCATATTCTTTTGCCATATGCGCCACCTGCATAACAACATCATTTAGATTTTTCCCTTTAATAACACCTACTGGAGAGGCTAAAAACTCGGTTCTATCGCATACTGCAAGCCCTGTTCTTACATCTCCCAAATCAACTGCCATTATCTTCATATCTATTCCTCACAAATTTCTTTTAGATGCTCACAATCATCTATATATTTTATCTCATCATCTTCTGTGATATACAGACTAATAGAAGCATTTGCAACTATTGGCCTGCCCGAGAAAGCCTTCTGATACCTCTCGCCGAAAAGACTATACATAAGTGCGCGGAGTGCCGCACCATGTGAAACTATGACTATATTCTTTCCATTCTCGTTTTTAACAATCTCAAAGAATGCCTCTCGCATTCTATTTGTAACCTCTTCTACCGATTCACCGTTTGGCGCTTTGAAATTTTTAAAATCTTTCGTCCAAAGTGCCCACTCGATAGGGTGACTTTTTTCAAAGCCCGCTATAGGCATCCCTTCCCAGTCACCAGCCGCTATCTCCATAAGTCGATCATCAAATATTATTGGAGCACTACAACCATTCTTTATAGACTTTGCAGTTTTAGCAGCGCGACTTATCGGCGATGAATAGATAACATCAATATCTATCTCACTAAACCTCTCGGTTAAAGATAGAAGCTGCCTCTCACCTTTTGGCACAAGTGGCGTTTCTATCTGACCTTGAAATGTCCGCGCAAGGTTTCCCGCCGCCATAACATGACGGACAAAGTAAACTCTACTCATCGGCCAAGTCCATAAGGCCTGACAGTTCCAACAAGGTGATTTACATCGGCAATACCGTTTTCATCACACCAGTCATTAAGCTCTTTTAGCACTTTTATTGGTGCCGCAGGGTCACGAAACATCGCACTACCAACCATAACAGCCGCGGCTCCAGCCATCATCATCTCAACTGCATCTTCGCCTGAGGAGATTCCACCCATCCCGATAACCGGTATATCAACTGCATTTGCGACCTGATAAACCATCCGAACAGCAACAGGGAAAACAGCAGGACCTGATAGTCCACCTATATTATTGTGAAGCACAGGACGTCGCTTGTTTATATCAATTCGCATACCTACAAGGGTGTTTATAAGTGAAACAGCATCTGCACCCTCACCCTCAACTGCTCGTGCAATATCCGCAATATCAGAAACATTTGGCGATAGCTTAACTATAATTGGTTTTTTTGTATATCTGCGAACACTTCTTGTAACCTTTGTCGCCATCTGAGGTGTTGCACCGAATGCGGCACCACCCTCCTTAACGTTTGGACAGGAGATATTAAGCTCAATCATATCAA
>CAYJGP010000103.1:0-1279 GCA_964369435.1 uncultured Oscillospiraceae bacterium
TCCGCCTGTGCCTCCAGTACCTCCAGTACCGCCAGTTCCTCCTGTATCACCAGTTCCGCCTGTGCCTCCAGTACCACCAGTACCGCCTGTGCTACCGCAGCTGCTGTTGTGGAGTTTGATATATTTATTGGCATAGTGCCCTTCAGGAATAGGGGATACATTTGTTATAGCACTCTCTTTTGTTTCACCATAGTCATACATCGCACCAGTAATGCCAGTTGTGTCGGAACCTGAGTCTTGCGCCATCGCATACGGCAGTCCTGTCCCCTCAAAGTATCCACATTCAACTGTTACAGGTGCGTTTGTTGCATAGGTTGTATCGCTTTTTGCTGTAACTGATCCTTGATAGACTCGAATTGCACCTGAAATAGCAAAACTTGTCTTGCTATAAGCATTTACCGCGGCAGTTTGGCCACGAACGTTTACTCCACTAAATATCGCAATGCCATTCTCGCTATTGACATTTATGCTGCCAGCTGTTGATTCGAGCGACCCATATATACCAATACCGTTTGTTACATTAATGTTGACTGTACCGCCATACATATATGTAGTCATAAATATTCCGCCAGTACCGGTTATCGACAATGTTCCATTTGAAGTAGATATCAGCTGTATTTTATTTGAAGGAGGAGTCTCTGTAACAGTTGGGCGAATGGTAAAGTTATCGGTTGATGAAATAGCACTCGTCCCATTAAACTCGATATAGAGATCTGCATCGGTAATAATTCCTCCTGAAATAGTTGCATTGTTAAGGGTTAGTTTCGCAGGCGTTCCGCCAGAAGCAGGGGTATAACTCGCTGATCCCGATGTCACAGGGATAGCTGCTGCATTTGCTTCAGTAACCTCGGTTCCGCCGACAGTTATTCCATAAGAACCACCGGTTCCAAATACTGGTTGAATATTCGGCAGGGCAGTAAACGCCATAAATAGTATTAGTATTAGTGCTATCTGCTTTCTTTTGATACCTATTTTTGATCGAATCAATGCTAGTGTTGTGTTTTTTTTCCTTCTTTTCATATTGCTTTTCCTCTAAATTGCGTAACCATTAAACATAAATAGCGATATTTATGTAACTTATATTTTCATATTAGCATCTTTGCTCGAAAAATGTCAAATATAAAAAAACTGATTTTTATCCAAATATACGCAAATATTTTATGAAATGTTAATAAAAATATTTCATTTTAGTTGGTTATTTTACAATAAAACGATTTACTTTTCTCTCTCAACCTCGGATAACTTTTTTATCTTTGGAATGTTACACAACAAAAAAACG
>CAYJGP010000103.1:1289-2167 GCA_964369435.1 uncultured Oscillospiraceae bacterium
GTTAAAGCCTCTCCAGCCTGTATACCCATCTCGTATTTAGGTTGGTAGATAGTAGTTAGCGATGGACTAATAAGCGAAGCATACAGGTTGTCGTCATATCCGACTACCGAATAATCTTCTGGGATATTTTTACCAAGCTCTTTAAATCTGTTAAATAGACCAAATGCCTGCATGTCGTTAAATGTGAAAATTCCAGTAACGCCCTCCATTGCAATAATCTTTTCAGCGTTATCATATCCATCTTCATAGAGATATGATCCTGGTATAATTAACTTCTCATCAAATTCAATTCCAGCCTCTTTAATTGCTTTCTTATATCCAGAAAGCCTGCTCTTAGATCCTTCAATATGTGAAGGCCCTGTAATACATGCTATTTTCTTATGTCCGTTATCGATTAAACATTTAGTCGCTAAGTAGCCACCATGCGCATGGTCTGTTAGAACAAAGTTTGAATGGTCACGCTCTACTGTTTTATCCATAAGGAAATAGGGGATTCCATTTTCTTCAAGAGAATCAACCGCTTTTTTTATCTCTTCAACGCCGCTTGTCGATGCAAGACACATTATAACTCCATCAACGCCTCTGCTATACATTATCTCAAGACAGTCGAGCTCATCGAAGTCTGAGTTACAGATAGTGAGCACCTTGCCGTTTTTACGACAGCTTTCATCAACCCCTTTGGCAAATGAAGAATAGAAGTCGTTTCTTATATTCGCAACTATAAGACCTATCGAGTTGCTCTGGCGTGATTTCAAGTTTTGAGCAATCTGATTTGGTCGATAGTTAACCTCTTTTGCAGCCGCCCTTATCCTCTCCCTTGAAGCTTCGCTTATTTTACATGGCTTATTGTTTAAAACAAGCGATACACTTGCTGGCGA
>CAYJGP010000103.1:2177-7035 GCA_964369435.1 uncultured Oscillospiraceae bacterium
TCTTTCTTATTGCCACCTTAAAATTAAGGTGTAAGGTCATCAATTGGCAGTAGATAGCACGAGTGAGATTTATGTCTTATTTATATAAAATAAAACGGTTTATCTAATTAATAAATATAGCTTATTACTATTATAGAATAAATCTTTTCTATTTTCAATAAAAAGTTGACAAATTTTCAAAAAAAATATATAATGTCATAGCGATGCGGAATTGTGTAACGGTAGCACGGCAGACTCTGACTCTGTTTGTCTGGGTTCGAATCCTAGTTCCGCAACCAAAATTCCTTGTGGCAATAGCTGCGGGGTTTTTTATTTTTATTTATTTTATCTATGGGTATGCATCTATATATTAACAATAAAAAGGATGTGAGTAATTTTAAACTCACATCCTTTTATCTTTTAATTTACAACTTTCAGCTTTTGGATAGCGCCACAGCTGGTCAATTATTTTGCTACTTTTGGTTATATATAATGAAAGGTTTATATAACGCGAACTCTAATTACTCCATCAATATCCTCTATCTCTTTGATAGCGGCTTCACTAATGTCGCCATCTATATCTATAACAGTATATGCAAAACTATCGCGCGATTTATTTGCCATGTTCGCAATATTCACACCACAGCTCGACATCTTCTCGGTGATTGCAGCAATCATACCAGCGGTATTTTTATTGATAATGCAGATACGTTTATCACCCGCTCTATCAACTGTGAGGTTTGGCATATTAACTGAATTTACAATATTTCCGTTTGTCAGAAAATCATATATCTGCTCTGAAGCCATCACCGCACAATTTTCTTCACTCTCAGGAGTTGATGCGCCGAGATGTGGAAAGGCTATAACACCATCGTTTAACAGCATAGCATCTGTTGGAAAATCGGTTATGTAGTAGCCAATTTTACCGCTCTCGATACCTTTTAAAATAGCACTCTCAGAGCAGAGCTCACCGCGCGCAAAGTTTAGGATGCGAACGTTATCTTTCATAGATTCGATTGCGCCGTCGTCAATCATATTTTTTGTCTCGGCGTTATATGGGAGGTGCAGTGTTAGAAAATCGCACTTCTCATAGATTTCCTTAAGCGATTGTGAATGTATAACCCTTCTTGAGAGCCCCCATGCATGCTTTACCGAGATAAACGGATCATATCCATAAACGTTCATACCAAGTGCCTCCGCTGCATTCGCAACTAAAACACCGATAGCACCAAGTCCTATAACACCGAGCGTTTTACCCATTATTTCAGGACCTGCAAAGTTGCCTTTGCCAGCCTCAACAAGTGGTGAAACTTCATCGCCAGAACCCTTTAGAGTTTCGATAAATTTAAGCGATGGAGCGATTTTTCTGCAACTCATCAAAAGTGCTAGAATAATCATCTCTTTAACGGCATTCGCGTTAGCTCCTGGTGTATTAAAAACAACTATCCCTTCTTCTGCGCAGCGCTCTGTTGGAATATTATTATATCCAGCACCGGCTCTTGCTATTGCAAGGAGTGAAGAGGGGAACTTTGCATCGTGAAGTTTTGCTGAGCGGACAATAGCCGCCTTTGCACCGTCGCTCTCGTCGCTAAATTGATATCCGTTTTTGGCGAGTAGCTCTGTGCCTGTTTGTGAAATTTTATTGACAGTCCAAATTTTGTTCATTATACCCCCCTAGATATTATCCTTTTCAAATAATTTTATGCTCTCAACAAGATGCAGTATACCTTCTTTTGGCATTGCATTGTAAATAGATGCACGCATACCGCCAACGCTTCTGTGTCCTTTGATATTAACAATACCGCGCGACTTGCAAAAAGCAATAAAGCTATCGTCGAGTTTATCGTCTTTTGTTGTAAATGTGACATTCATAATTGATCGGTCAGACTTTTTTGCAACGGTTGAAAACAGCTTGCTCTCATCGAGTGCCGTATATAAAAGCGCCGCTTTATCCTCATTTAGCTCTTTCATCTTTTCAAGTCCACCTATCTCGTCGCGGATCCATTTAAGGACAAGTCCACACATATATATTGCGTATGTCGGTGGAGTATTTAGCATCGAATCATTGTCTGCTTGAATTTTATAGTTTAGCATATCTGGTGTGAAATCCGGCACAAGGGTCAATAGATCCTCGCGGATTATAACAACGGTAAGTCCTGAAGGACCCATGTTTTTCTGAGCGCCTGCATAGATAATACCAAACTTTGATACATCAATAGGCTCTGATAGAATAGAAGAGCTCATATCGGCAACAAGCGGGATATCTCCACAGTCTGGTAGATAGTTAAACTTCGTGCCGAAAATGGTGTTGTTGTGGCAGATGTGAAGATAGTCGGCATCGGGCGAAATGTCTGAAGCTTCAATTTTCGGTACATACTTGAAATTATCCTCTTTTGAGCTTGCTATAATATTTACCTTGCCATATTTCGCTGCTTCTTTAGCTGCTTTACCTGAAAACATTCCCGAAACTATATAATCGGCTGTTTTATTTTTCATAAGATTCATCGGCACCATAGCAAATTGCAATGTAGCACCGCCCTGTAAAAAAAGAACTTTGTAATTATCAGGGATATTCATAAGGGAGCGCAACAGGTCCTCAGTTTCACTAATAATCTCGATGTAATCACGGCTTCTATGGGACATTTCCATCACCGACATACCACTCTCTCCAAAACAAACAAGCTCGGAGGCGGCTTTCTCCAAAACGCTCTGTGGTAGGGCTGATGGTCCTGCTGAGAAATTGAATACTCTGTTCACTTAAAACACTCCTTTATAATTTTAGCGTAAACGCTGTTCCATCTATTATAATATTATCGGCTTTATTAGTCAAATATATATTAGTAATTCGATTAAATGTATCTATTAGTGATAAAAGCAACAGAATAAGACTATAAATATCTTAAAAACTGACATTTTTTTACAAAATACTCTTTATTTTTGTGAGAATTTGTTGTAGAATTATGTTAATATAGTAACGGAGTATTAAGTGCGCATTTTTGTGCACTAAAGATGAAGGAGTTATTTATGAAAAATCTCAAGCTAATCTATAAACTTTCTATACAACTTGGAATTATCTTTTTGGTGGTTTTGTTCATGGCGTATTCTGCAATCTCATCAATAATGATTCTAGATGCAAGATTTGCAAACTTTGAAACAACGGCATACGAAACATCTCTTAGCATAGGAGAGATACGCAAAGAGCTACAGGTTCAAGAAGGAATTATCTTCGATAGCCTTATAACAGGTCAGGTACAGTCATCTTCTGATACCGAAACAAGTGTTAATGAGGTAATGGAGCGGCTTGCAACTATCAAAGAAGTTTCAGGAACTTCTGAAGTTGATGCTGCTACAGATGTAGTTTCAAGCTCTATAGTTGCAACTGTTGCAGTAGTTGAAGAGATGAATGCTCTTTTAAGTGCCGGCGAATTTGAAGCAGCTTCAAATATCTTTGCAAGTGATTTTCAGGTTGCATTTGATAAAATAATCGAAGCGGTTGATGTACTTGCGATGGAAACAGAATCAATAGGCCATGCATCGTTTGATTCAGTCGCAACTTATACGAACTCAACTAATCTCGCTATATTTATAATAAGCGTAGT
This sequence comes from uncultured Oscillospiraceae bacterium, assembly GCA_964369435.1. Classification (GTDB taxonomy): domain Bacteria; phylum Bacillota; class Clostridia; order Oscillospirales; family Ruminococcaceae; genus CAYJGN01. The sequence continues at coordinate 5,756 of CAYJGP010000103.1, forward strand.
TACTGTGTTAGTAATTATTTTAATGGGCGCTCTCATAACAAGAATGATAACAAAACCTCTAAAGAAATTTGGAGCGGCAATGGATTCATTTGCAGCAGCAGACTTTGAGAATGCAAATGTCGATATGGATAGTAAAGATGAATTTGGTCAGCTTGCAAACAACATTAACTTCTCAATCGGTACAATAAAAGGTCTTGTTGAAGATCTTACCGGCGGATTTGCAGCTCTTGCACAGAACAATTATGCAGTTTCTGTTGACGATAAAAAAGATATGTATATCGGCGACTTCGCTGAAATTCACGGAAATATAGTTATATTCCTAAAGAATATAAACACTGCGCTAAAACAGGTTAGCAACTCTGCAAATCAGGTTTCAGCAGGAACAGAGCAGCTATCAAGCGGTGCACAAGCACTTGCACAGGGCGCTACAGAACAAGCAAGCAGCGTATACGAGCTTGTTTCAACTATGACGGATCTATCGGCTAAAATTACCGAGACTGCAAATAAATCGCAAAACTCTGCAAACGTTTCAACTAAAGCAAGCGAAGCGGTTGACGCTTCAAGCATGAAGATGTCACAGCTAATGGAATCGATGAACGAGATAGATGCAAAGTCAAAAGAGATAAGCAAGATTATAAAAACTATCGAAGATATCGCTTTCCAAACAAATATACTAGCACTTAATGCAGCAGTCGAGGCAGCGAGAGCAGGCAGCGCAGGTAAAGGATTTGCCGTTGTTGCCGATGAAGTTCGAAACCTTGCAGGAAAATCAGCTGAAGCTGCAAGCGATACAACAGCACTAATTGAGGCATCTATTGCCGCTATCAACAAAGGTGTTGCGCTCGCACAGGAGACAAACGAAAATCTTGAGAGCGTTGTTGAAGGATCGAAAACCGCGACAAGTGTATCGTTTGAGATATCAGAAGAGGCAAGAGAGCAAGCAACAGCTATCGAACAGGCGCTCACAGGCCTTGACCAGATTTCAGCAGTTGTTCAGAGCAACTCAGCTACAAGTGAAGAGAGCGCGGCGGCGAGCGAAGAGCTTTCAAGCCAAGCTATATCACTAAAACAGCTTGTTTCGAAATTTATGCTTTCAGGCGATGATTCGGCAGGATATTCAGCACCGATACCAGCTATTTCAGATGATTCTCCGATAAACTTCGATGACGATATAGAAATCGACCTCGATGAGAACTTTGATAAATATTAAGTTTAAGATTAGAAAAAGATATTAAATATTAAATTAGGTAGGATTGGCGTTTGCCAATCCTACCTATTAT
>CAYJGP010000104.1:0-2716 GCA_964369435.1 uncultured Oscillospiraceae bacterium
GCTTTTGTAGTTCCGGCGCTTATATTAATACTCTGGCAGACGGCATATAGCTTTGAATTAATACCGCCATTTATGCTTCCCTCCCCAGCTTCGGTGGTGGGAGCATTTTTCGAGGATTTCACCCTTTTGATGGAGCATTTAAGATTTACATTATCAGAAGCTTTCGCAGGACTGTTTTTAGCAACAGTTGCGGCGGCGGTTATTGCTGTTGCAATGGATGAGTGGAAATCGGTACACAGGTATATCTATCCTGTGGTTATTCTAAGTCAAACTATACCCACTATCGCCATAGCGCCTCTTTTGGTACTTTGGCTTGGCTATGGTATTTTACCGAAGATAACTCTTGTATTCATAACCTGTTTTTTCCCGCTTACGATGAGCATCCTCACCGGACTGCACTCAGCGGACAGCGATGTTATTAGGCTCTTTCACTCGATGAAAGCGACAAGATGGCAGATATTAAAAGAGGTTAAGTTTAAATATGCACTATCGGGATTTTTCTCAGGGTTGCGGGTCTCTGCTGCTTATTCGGTCGTTGGCGCTATGATAGCAGAGTGGCTTGGCGGCGATGGCGGTCTTGGAGTTTATATGACGAGGGTGCGAAAAAGCTATGAGTTTGATAAGATGTTTGCGGTAATTATTTTAATTTCGATTATCAGCATGATTTTGCTAAAGATTGTTGAGATAATCGAGAGGAAAGTTATGCCTTATAAGTATTTAAATGAAGAAAACAATTAAATGGAGATTATAATGAAGAAAAATATATTTGCTTTAATTCTATCAGTAGTAATGATTTTTAGTTTAACAGCGTGTGGCGGTAGTGGAGAGAGCAGTGAGAGCGGCAGTGGTAGCGAATCTGGCAGTAACGGCGAACTCACTGACATAACAATAGTGCTCGACTACACTCCAAACACAAATCACACAGGTATATATGTTGCACAGAATATGGGATATTTTGAAGAAGAAGGACTTAATGTTTCGATAATTCAGCCGCCTGAAGATGGCGCTGAGGCACTTGTTGGAAGTGGTAATGCGCAGTTTGGGATATCTTTTCAGGAGAATTTAGGACTCGCTTTAGCGGCAGATAACCCAATACCTATAACAGCAGTTGCAACTATAATCAACCACAATACTTCTGGAATTATCTCGCTTAAAGAGAAAGGTATTGAGAGCTTTGCAGACCTTGAAGGAGTAGACTATTCAACTTGGGATATTCCAATAGAACAGGCTATGATAAGAGAGTGTATGGAAGCAGAGGGTGCTGACTATGAACTATTAAATAAAGTTCCAGCGGGTTCTGTCGATGCGATTTCCGCTATAACAAATACAGTTGATGCTATATGGGTTTACGAGGCTTGGGATGTTGTCGCTGCAGAACTTGCAGGCGTTGAGTATAACTTTATAAGATTTTCAGAAGCACTCCCTGTTCTCGACTTCTACACCCCAATTATAGTTGCAAACAACGAATTTTTAGAGAATGAACCTGAAACTGCAAAGGCATTTATGGCGGCAGTTGCAAAAGGATATGACTACTCAATAGAAAATCCTATCGAGGCTGCTGATATACTTGTTAAGGAAGTACCAGAGCTAGATTTAGAGCTTGTTCGTGCAAGTATGGAGTTTTTAGCAGATGAATATATTGCAGATGGCGAAGCATTTGGAGTGATCGATGATGCACGTTGGAGCAATTTCTATGATTGGTGCTTTGAAAACGAACTTTTATCGAAAGAGCTTGGAAGCAGCGGTTATTCAAACGACTATTTACCAGAGTAGAGGTGCTATGTGGAAGTATTAAGTGCTTTAAATATTTCAAAGAGCTTTAATGGCAAAGAGATAATTAAAGACGTTTCAGTAACCCTTAACAGAGGCGAACTCGTCTCAATTTTAGGGGTAAGTGGTAGCGGTAAGACAACTATTTTTAATATTTTATCGGGTCTTTTATCGCCTGATTGCGGCACTGTTTTGCTAAGCGGTGAGGAGATTACAGGAAGTTGTGGCAAAATATCATATATGCAACAAAAGGATTTGTTACTGCCGTTTATCGATATTGCTGATAATGCCGCAATCCCTCTGAGACTTTCAGGAATGGATAAAAAAGAAGCGCGCCAAAAAGCTCTTTCATTTTTTAACGAGTTTGGTCTTTTGGGTTCTGAAAAAAAATATCCAGGGCAACTCTCTGGCGGTATGCGTCAGCGTGCAGCACTTCTTCGCGCTTATCTATATACTGATGAGGTTATGCTACTTGATGAGCCGTTCTCGGCACTTGATGCGATAACAAAAGAGAAGTTGCATACATGGTTTAAAACGGTGCAGAAAAACCACAATAGCTCAGCTTTTCTTATAACACACGATGTTAGCGAGGCGGTCTTGCTCTCGGATAGGATTTATATTCTATCGAATGACCCGGGCGAGATAACCGCTGAGTTTAAGATTGAGTGGGACGGAGAGAGAGATAGCTCTTTTGCCCTTTCAACACAGTTTCTTCACTACAAGACAGAGATTATAAAAAAATAGAGTCGAGATAGATAATTAGGTTATTATTACTAAATCGTCATTTTCGACAATTTACAGTTTGCTTTATTGTGCAATTTGTGATATTATCGTTGAGGTAACATTTAAGTTTCAGCTTAAGTGTATTAAACAAAGTTAAAAGGGAGAAAGAAAATGAAAAAAGTTTTAGCACTATTACTTGTAACCGCAACACTATTCCTAACAG
>CAYJGP010000104.1:2726-6992 GCA_964369435.1 uncultured Oscillospiraceae bacterium
GGCGGAGAGGACAACAGCTATGTTAAAGGAGCTGTTGAAGGAGATACCTTCTCAACTGATTTTATGTCGATAAGTTTCACTCTACCAAGTGATGACTGGGTATTCGCAACTGATGAAGAGATATCAGCAATGATGGGTATAACAATGGACGAAATTCTCGATGTTAATGAGTTTGAGAAAAGCGCTATCGAGATGCTTAATGTTTATGATATGATGGCTCAAGATACAGCTACTGGAAGCAGTGTTATGCTTATCCACGAGAATCTAGCTATGTCTGGCAATACAGATTTAAATGCAGAAGAGTATTTAGAAGTTGTTATGGAAGGTGTTGCTGCTGCACAGCCTGATGTTGATTATGTTTATGAAGATATCTACACCAAGACTGTTGCAGATCAAGAGTTCACAGTTTTAGAGTCTTCAATTGAAGCTCTAGGTGTTACACAGTACTACTTCACACAGACAAACGGCGACTTTATGTCGAGCTTTGTAATCACTACATTCGGTGAAATGACTCTCGAAGATATTCTTGCAAACGTAGACGTTGCATAATAGTATTGTAACTTTAAACAAGTTTACATCTTTATAACAAGTTTAGAAGAAGAAACGATAGCAGTTAGCTATTGTTTCTTTTTTATTGGTTAAAAAAGAAACAAAAAAGACCTATCAGCATAGCTGATAGGTCTTTTCTAGTTAAACTTAAACCTGTTTTTCTATTGTGATGCCCTCTGAAATCTGGGTAATGAATGTTTCTGGCACTTCTGGAGCGACCTCTTCGATTTTAATACCATCGTAATCTTCCATACCAGTACCTGCTGGTATTAGCTTACCGATAATAACATTCTCTTTGAGTCCCATAAGTGGGTCAACTTTACCTTTGATAGCAGCCTCGGTGAGAACTCTTGTTGTCTCCTGGAAGGAAGCTGCTGATAGGAACGAATCAGTTGAAAGCGAAGATTTTGTAATACCGAGAATCATAGGTATATAGGTAGCTTCTACAAGCTCTGTTTCGCCTTCTGCAATTCTCGCTCTTATCTGCTTATTAGCATTCTTAAACTCAGATGCTTCAGCAACAGCGCCCGGTAATAGCTCGGTGTCACCTGGCTCGTCGATACGGACTTTTCTCATCATCTGACGAACGATAACCTCGATATGCTTATCGTTAATATCAACACCCTGCAGACGATAGACCTTCTGAACTTCGGCTATGATATAGTTTTGAACAGCCTCTTCGCCCTGAACGGTTAGGATATCATGTGGATATGCTGAACCTTCGGTTAGAAGATCTCCTGCTATAACAGCATCTCCTTCATCAACTCGAATTCGAGCTCCATAAGGAATAACATACTCACGAACTTCTCCATCGTCTGTGTTTGTGATGATAACAACTCTTGCTTGCTTTTTATTCTCGGTCATGGTAACTTCACCGCTGATTTCAGCAATGATAGCGAGCTGTTTTGGTTTTCTTGCCTCAAATAGCTCCTCAACACGAGGTAGACCCTGTGTTATATCCTCAGCCGACGCGATACCACCTGTATGGAAGTTACGCATTGTAAGCTGTGTTCCCGGCTCACCGATCGACTGCGCCGCTATAATACCAACGCTTTCACCGATTTTAGCTGGTTGCGCTGTTGCAAGGTTTGCACCATAACACTTAGCACAGATACCCTGTTTTGCACTACAAGTTAGTATCGAGCGAATCTGGATTTTTTCAATTCCAGCTTCAAGAATAGCCTTAACATCGTCATCAGCCATCATTTTATCTTTTGAAACGATAACTCTTCCTGTCTCCTCGTCTTTGAAATCGTGGAGTAGGTAACGACCAAGAAGTCTGTCTGCAAGTGGCTCAACTTTAGTATCTTTCTTACCGCCCTGACGGATTTCAGATACCCAGATACCCTCTGTAGCACCACAGTCGTAGCTGCGGATTATAACATCCTGCGATACATCAACAAGTCTTCTTGTTAGGTATCCTGAGTCAGCTGTACGAAGCGCTGTATCGGCAAGACCTTTACGAGCTCCACGAGATGATATAAAGTACTCAAGGATGTTTAGTCCCTCACGATAATTTGAGCGGATAGGAATTTCGATTGTAGTACCTGAAGTATTGGCGATAAGACCACGCATACCTGCAAGCTGTCTTATCTGAGCCATAGTACCACGAGCACCAGAATCCGCCATCATGAATATTGGATTGTATTTATCAAGGTTTGTTGAGAGCGCCTGAGAAACATCCTCAGTTGTTCTCGCCCAGATTTTGATAACCGCATCATAGCGCTCTTCGTTGCTTATAAGACCTCTCTTAAACTGTTTGTTTATAGTTAGTATCTTATTTTCAGCCTCTTCAATAAGCTCTTTTTTCTGCGGTGGGATAACAGCGTCTGCAACCGATACAGTTATAGCACCTTGTGTTGAATGCCTAAATCCCATAGTTTTCATCTTATCGAGAAGATCTGCTGCAATAGCTCCACCATGGGTAGTTATTGTTTTCTCAATAATCTGTCCAAGCTGTTTTTTACCGACTAGGAAGTCGATTTCGAGGTTGTATTTCTCATCGTCGTCTTCACGGTTGACATATCCTAAATCCTGAGGAATAGGCTCGTTGAACAGAATACGTCCAACTGTTGTCTCGATTATTTTGCTTGTAACTTCGCCTTTGTAGTTTGTGTGGTAAGCACGCACTTTAATAGCTGCATGAAGCGAAATCTCACCCATATTATAAGCATAAACTGCTTCTTCGGTATCTTTGTAGATATTGCCCTCACCAGGCTCTCCCTCTTTTTTAAGTGTGAGGTAGTAAGCACCGAGGATCATATCCTGTGTAGGTGTTGCAACAGGACGTCCATCCGATGGTTTTAGTAGGTTTCCGCTTGCAAGCATGAGGAATCTTGCCTCTGCCTGCGCTTCTGCTGAAAGCGGTACGTGAACAGCCATCTGGTCACCGTCAAAGTCGGCGTTGTAGGCGGTACAAACAAGTGGGTGAAGTTTTATAGCACGACCCTCAACAAGTACTGGCTCAAATGCCTGAATACCAAGACGGTGAAGTGTAGGTGCACGGTTTAGAAGAACTGGATGGTCTTTGATAACTATTTCAAGCGAATCCCAAACTTTATAGTTTGCACGCTCTACCATCTTACGAGCACTCTTAATATTTCCAGCCTCGCCTGTTGCGACAAGACGTTTCATAACAAATGGTTTAAATAGCTCAAGCGCCATCTCTTTCGGAAGTCCACACTGGTACATCTTAAGCTCAGGCCCTACAACGATAACCGAACGTCCTGAATAGTCAACACGTTTTCCAAGTAGGTTCTGTCTGAATCGACCCTGTTTACCTTTTAGCATATCCGATAGCGATTTTAGCGGTCTGTTGTTCGGTCCTGTAACCGGTCTGCCGCGCCTGCCGTTATCGATTAGCGCATCAACTGCCTCTTGAAGCATTCTCTTCTCGTTGCGAACGATAATATCGGGCGCTCCAAGCTCTAAAAGCCTTTTTAGACGGTTGTTTCTGTTTATAACTCTTCTGTATAGATCGTTTAGGTCCGATGTTGCAAACCTACCTCCATCTAGCTGAACCATAGGTCTTATATCGGGAGGAATTACAGGTACTACATCGAGAATCATCCACTCTGGGTGGTTTCCTGAAACTCTAAATGCCTCAACGATTTCAAGTTTCTTTAGAATTTTAATCTTCTTCTGTCCTTGAGCTGTGCTAAGCTCCTCTTTAAGCTCTGTTGCAAGTGTTTCAACATCGAGCTCTAGCAGAAGCTCTTTTATCGCCTCAGCGCCCATTGATGCTGTAAACTCATCCTCATATCTCTCGAGCATCTCGCGATATTCACGCTCAGATAGAACCTGCTTTTTCTCAAGCGGGGTAAGTCCTGGATCAGTTACGATATATGCTGAGAAATAAAGCACTTTCTCAAGCTGGCGAGGTGATATATCAAGTATTGTTCCTATCCTTGAAGGAACACCTTTGAAATACCAGATATGCGAAACAGGAGCTGCAAGCTCGATGTGTCCCATTCTCTCACGGCGAACTTTCGCACGTGTTACCTCAACGCCGCAACGGTCACATATTTTACCTTTATAGCGCAGTCTTTTATATTTACCACAGTGGCACTCCCAGTCCTTAGTAGGTCCAAAAATCTTTTCACAGAAGAGACCTTCTCTCTCGGGTTTTAGTGTTCTATAGTTTATAGTCTCCGGCTTTTTAACTTCACCGTATGACCACTCTCTTATCTGGTCGGGGCCTGAAAGAGCTATTTTCAT
>CAYJGP010000105.1:0-1701 GCA_964369435.1 uncultured Oscillospiraceae bacterium
TATAATGGACAAAATTTGAGCCGATAAATCCAGCCCCACCTGTTACTAAGTATCTTTTCATAAAGCACCTCTATAATTATTTATAATTTAAAATACACAGCTTAATAATAAAAGTTTATAGTCAGCAGTAGCTCATTTCATTATAAAGATAAGTAACCACTGCAAACTTTTCACTTTTAATTAACATAATACCACATTTCTCGCTATTGTGGAATAAGATTTATGATTTCTTTGATAGACATGCATTTGCTGTCCGCTTCAAAAGCTCTGCCATTTTCAAGAATAGTCTTGGCAACATCGGTCATTGCAGGGAAAGCAGAACGAGTTAGCTGATTTGCATAAATGATAATATCAACACCGTGAGCTGCAAGTTCTGACTCGTATGTTTTATTAAAGCTTGTCGGAACAACGACAATCGGGATAGTTTTATTGATAGCACGAAGTTTATCACAAAACTCAAATATCTCATATGGACTTTCGCGTCGTGAATGGATCATAATCCCATCAACACCTGCTTTTATATAGTTTTCAGCCCTATTTAGTGCATCGTCCATCCCAGTGTCTAGTATTAAACTCTCAATACGAGCAATAAGCATAAAATCTTTTGTGCGAAGCGCTTGTTTACCAGCTCTTATCTTCTCACAAAACCCTTCAACTGTATCTTGTGTCTGCTCGACTTCTGTGCCAAATAGCGAGTTTTTCTTAAGACCAACTTTATCTTCAATTATTACAGCACTTACTCCAATCCTCTCAAGGGTTTTAATGTTATAGACAAAATGCTCAACCAAACCACCTGTATCACCATCTAGGATAATCGGCTTTGTAGTAACTTCCATGATATCGTCGATAGTGCGAAGGCGCGAGCTCATATCAACAAGCTCAATATCGGGCTTTCCTTTCGCTGTGCTATCACAAAGACTTGAAACCCACATCCCATCAAACTCACGTATCTCACCGTCAACTGAAACTTTGGTTTTCTCGGCAATTAATCCTGTTATACCGCTATGTGCTTCTAAAATTCTAATCGGCTTTTTAAGTGAAAGAAGATTTCGAAGTCTAATTCTTCTAGTTTCAGGCATCGCTAGAATTTCAGCCGCTGTTTCATCAAGAACAGATTCGGTATCAAGCACAGTATATGGAAATTCAATAAGCTCTCCGCCTATCTCAGCAAGTGTTTTTATTACATTTTCTCTTATTGTTGCTTGATATCCTTCTTTCCAGTTATCTCCGTGCACAACAATGTCTGGTCGAAGTTTGTTTAAAATATCAGTATAATCAAGGCTCTCTTGAACAACAACACTCGAAACACCTTTGATGTTTTCAAGAATCTCTATTCGCTCAGAAAGTGGTATCAAGGGATATCGCTTGTAAGATGCAATTACCTCATCTGTAAGCACACCAACAGTCACCTCGCCAAGTTCTACCGCTTTTTTTATAATGTTTATATGCCCGTTATGGATAATGTCTGCTCCGAAACAAAGATAAACGCTTTTCATATGTTTTTCCACCTATTTTTCATAATTTCTAAATCTTCTGGGGTATCGATTTCACCGCACAACCGGTCTTTAACATCAAAAGGATGTAGCATAATATCATCTAAAATTTCATTTAATGCATTCTCAGCGTAACACTTATTTTCTCCATTTTCAATAAACTTTGAAATAGCTTTTAACCAAGCAGCAAAATCATCTTTACTAAAAT
>CAYJGP010000105.1:1711-6753 GCA_964369435.1 uncultured Oscillospiraceae bacterium
TTGGGCTGAGAGTGCATTCTCAAAAAACTGAATACCTACCTTTTTAATTCTTCCATCTTCAATTACCGCCTTAAAGTCCTTATCTGGAAGAGGTAATGTGCTGCTAACTGTCATTGCTGTCTTGCCGTTTTGTATTAAGTCTTCTAATACAGTGTGTTCAAAAACTAAATCCCCATGAAGGGAGACTATATCATCTTGTAAAAAATTGTTTGCAAGGAAAATAGAATATATATAATTTGTTTCCTTGTAAACAGAGTTGTTTACATAGATAAAATTCGCCTGTCCCTTAAACTTATTTTCAACCTCTGCTTCAATCAAATGAGGTACAGGACCTGTTGTTATAACAATATCTTTTATTCCCGCTTTTAACAGATTTTTTATCTGTGCTGATAAAATTGTATCTGCATTTGAAATTTTGATAAGTGATTTGTGACTATCTAAAATCAAATCACCCATCCTACTCCCAACACCACTATTTAATATTAAAGCTGTCATTAATTCCCCTTTACAAAATCCATGAAATCCAACTTATTGTCGCTTGGTTTAATAGTCGGTCTCATTAAGTCATCTCTTGACTCTGTGTTTGTTATTATTTCAATTAGTGACAAGCTGCCTCTTGCTTTTGTTAGTGCTACTTCTATCTGCTCTGTTGTTTCACAGCGAGCAGTAAACTCATACCCAACAGCAGATGCTACCGCGCAAAAGTCGGTATTAACAGCACAAGTACTCATCCCACCAACAGTTTCATGTGAACTATTATTAATAACAATATGAATAAGGTTATTCGGTTTTCGCTCACCGATTATCGAAAGTGCGCCAAAATGCATAAGCGCTGCACCATCACCATCTATGCATACAACCTGCCGATCTTTCTTAAAAAGCGCAGTAGATAAAGCAATTAGCGAGCAGTGCCCCATGCTACCAACAGTTAAAAAGTCTCGCATATGGCCACTATTATTTATTTCCCGATTTTCAAACAATTCTCTTGAAGCCTTGCCTGTTGTTGAAAAAATTATATCTTTTTCATCGAGTACATTTGTAATGGCCGCGATCGCATTTTCTCTGCTGAGTGAAATATTGGTTTTATCTTTAATATATTTAATGCTTGAATTAAATGTATTCTTCATAACAACTATTGCGCTGCTTTTTTTCTCTTTAAACCTATCATCGATTTGTTTTATAATTTTTTGCAATTCGTCATGTTTTGTTTCGCTTGAAATAACATAAGGCTTTACATCTATTACATCTAGTAGTTTTAGAGTAATCTCTCCTTGGAAGATATGTTGTGGTTCATCAGAAACTCCTGGTTCACCTCTGTAGCCAACAATAAAAAGCTGAGGTATTCCATAAACTTTCTCATTCGTTAGCGAAACTATTGGATTAAGCGCATTACCAATGCCGCTGTTCTGCATATAAACGACAGGGATTTTCCCTGTTGAAAGGTAGTATCCCGCAGCTAGTGCTACCGCACCACCTTCATTTTGAGCGGGTATATGAACTCCTCCATAGCTATTTTCAAGATAATCACAAAGAGGCTTTAGCAGACTATCAGGAACTCCTGTATAAAAGTTACCACAGATACTATCAATCGCTCTTAAAAGGTCATTAATTCTCATTATATACTCCATAATTTTTTTGTTCTATACAATTTTATTATTATTTGCATCGTTTGTCAATTTAAAGCTTTACTATTTTATTTTTTTGAACTATAATATCACAGAAGGAGTGAGTTAAAATGAAATTTATTTTTGCACACAATAACATAAACGTTTTAGATCTTGATAAAAGTATCGAGTTTTACAAAAAGGCTTTAGGACTTACTGTTGCTCGTGAAAAACACGCAGAAGACGGAAGCTTTAAGATTGTATACCTAGAAGATGGCGAATCAAATTATCGCTTAGAGCTTACTTGGCTTGCATCTCAAAAAATTCCATACGACCTTGGCGACAATGAAATTCATATTGCATTTACCGTTGACGACTACGATGCTGCACATAAATATCATAGCGAAATGGGATGTATCTGCTATGAAAATAACGCTATGGGCATATATTTTATTGTAGACCCTGATGGATACTGGCTTGAAGTTGTGCCAAAAAGATAATATAAATCTGGGGGAGTAAATGCATAGAACTTAAAGATGATAACCTCAAAAAATTCGCAGTAATATTTAAATAATAATTATAAAATTAATATACTTTAAAGATATAAAAATCCACCGTTTTAACGGTGGATTTTTATATGGGAAAACTGAAATATTAATCAATATTATAGAATATCTCAGCTATTGGTGAATCTGGAGTTAGGAATAGGGTATTCTCGCCGCTTCCCTCAAGGCTTAGCTTTGCAGCGTCAAGGCTACGAACAAAGCTATAAAATTCAGCTTTTTGTGGGTCATTGTAAACCTCTGCTAGAATTGCCATATACTCTGCCTCGCCTTCAGCTATGAGCGCTTGTGCTTCTGCGTTAGCCTCACTTAGCATAACAGAAACTTCTCTATCAGTTGTACTTCTAATAACCTGTGCCGCTCTCTCGCCTTCCGCCGTGAAGCTTGCAGCAATATTATTTCTCTCGGATATCATACGTTGGTAGACAGCTTCTTTGTTGTCATCTGGTAGGTCAAGACGTTTTGTCTCAACTGACTCGATTTCAATTCCATACTGATCGAGTGAATCTCCGATACTTGTTAAAATATCTGCCGCAAGAACTCCGTCACGACCACTTATAACCTCACTTTGTGAGCGAGAACTAATTGTGTTTTTAAGACTGTTGTAAACAGTACTTGAAATTCTACCTTCAGCACTGCTAATAGATCCGTTTAGAGTCTGTATAAATGCTTTTGGATCATCTATATTCCAGATAACAAAACTATCTGCAACCATCGTCTTTTTGTCCTCAGTTATAACATCTGATATTGGCAGGTCATAAAGCATAGATTTTTGTGTTAATCTACTTGTAGTTTGTAGTAGTGGGATTTTAAATGTAACGCCTGGGGTATCATTAATTGCCACAACTTCGCCAAACTGGCGGATAATCGTGTATTCACCTTGATATGTTATTACAAACGAGTTATTTAGTATTATTATAGCGACGAGCGCTACAATGCCAAGTATTATTACTTTAAATTTTTTCATATTATACTCCCCTCCTACTGTACACTAGCGAGGTCACCATAGTTTAAAATACTAAGTGAGTCGCCGCTTTCATCTTGAATGATAATTCTCATATCTGGGAGTAGTTCTTCCATTGTCTCATAATACATACGCTCTTTTGTGATAAGCGGATATCTTGTATATTCCTCATATAGAGAATTAAATCTCGCCGCCTGTCCCATAGCCTCATTTATACGAGCTTCCTTTTCAGCTTCTGCTGACTGGATTATTCTATCAGCTTCTGCTTCAGCTGCTGGAATCTGCTCTGAGCGGTATTTGTTTGCATTGTTGACAATAGTATCCGCTTGTTGCTTTGCTGTTTCAACCGCTTTGAATGCATCTACTACAGCAGTAGTTGGTGGCTCTGCATCTTGTATTGTAATGTTTACAAGCTGAAGACCTATATCTTCAATCTCTAGACGATTAATTATCTTCTCTTTAATCTCAGCTTGAATTTGGTTTTTACCAGTAGTGATAACATCATCTACAGGATACAGCCCTATTGTGTCCCTTATGTAGCTTTGTACGATGTTTTTAAGTATTACCTCAGGTCCTTCACTTGCATACATATACTGAACAGGATCAGTAACCCTATACTCAACATAGAAATCAACGTTTACAAAGTTATAGTCTGATGTAATCATTAGACTCTCAGACGGTATACTCTCATCAGTATACAAATCATAACCAACAGTAAAACTTTTAATAGTCATATCTATAATTGTCGTATTCTGTACAAATGGTATCTTGAAATTAAGCCCTGTTGTTGTAATCGCTTGTGGTACACCGAATGTTTCAACAACGGCGTTCTCCTGCTCACCTATTGTGTAGAACGAATTGAATGCTAAAACCACAACAACTACGATAAGAGCAATGATACCTCCGCTTCGTGCAACCTTTTTTGCAACTTCTTTTACATCGTCTTCTTTAAAACTTTTGTACTCCATTTTTCCTCCTTAATTTATATCGATATCTCTTTGTTTTCCGGTAAATAAATATTACTAAAAACTGCTAATAAAGTCAAAGTCCTAAAACGTCCTCTTTTGACTTTGGCGGCATCGCAGCGATTAACCGATTATATCTACCCACTCAATCTTTAATTATCTCACGAAATCAAGCTTTTTCTCACTCTTTCTCGATTTTCATTATCATGAATCTTATTGCGAAACTATATCAGCATTATAATATATATAATGTTAAATTAAAAGAAAAATACAACTAATAAAAAGGATATATCTGTAACACTACCCTGAATATAATACTTCTTTTAACTAATAAATTTAATAAGCATATATTTTTCGTAATAATACTCTTTACAAAAATAAACAAGCTGACAATTCACTGAGAATGAAATGTCAGCTTGTTTTTTCTGTAACTAAGTGTTTGAGATTAAATAGCTATTTAAAGCATTTCAGCCATAAGCTCTTCACGGCTCTTTATTGATAAGTATCCCGGTGCTATATCAAAAGCTGTTTTGCAACCGACAACACCCTCTTTTGAAAGTTTGTATACCGCTCTAGCATAAGCTATCATAACGCTTGAAGTGAACTGCGGATTTGAATCAAGCTTTAAGCTATACTCTACAACGTGAGTGGTATTATCATCTGTTTTTCCACTTCTTATAACAAAACCTCCATGTGGTATGCTCGCATGTTTTGCTTGTAGCTCCTCTGCTGTTATAAAGGTAACTGTTGTATCGTAATCTGCAAAGTAGTTTGGCATATTTACAATTTCAGCTTCAATTTTCGCTTTGTCCGCACCATCTGCCGCAACTACATAGCAATCTCTTAAATGCTTCTCTCTTGTTGTGAGTGTTGGATTTTTACCGCTTCTTGCAGCTTCTACCGCCTCTTTTATCGGTATTGTGTACTGTCTTGCATCAAGCACACC
>CAYJGP010000106.1:0-6598 GCA_964369435.1 uncultured Oscillospiraceae bacterium
GTTCCTATTGATAAAGATTTACAAACTGGTGATATTGAAAATATCCTTAAATCTTCAGATGCTAAGGTTTTAATTTTTAGTGGTCGATATATCGATAAGATAAATGTTATAGCTCCAAAATTCCCACATGTAACTTTTATTGATATGGACAAAAAAGATAGCGAGGGAGATATCCTCTCATACGATATTCTTTTAAATAACGGTACAACCCTTATTGAAAACAAAGATACAAGATATCTTGAAACAAAGAGAAAAAGAGACGATATTGCAGCTATTGTTTATACCTCTGGCACAACTGGTGTTATGAAGGGAGTTGTCCTCTCGCACTATAATATCTGCTACGATATTATGGCTACTATCGGAAGCGTTGAGATACGAGATGATGACAAAGCAATTTCAATACTTCCACTCCACCATACCTACGAGTGCTCGCTTGGATTTCTTGCAATGATCTATTGCGGTGCATCGATATGTTTTTCAGGTGGCTTGCGCACCCTTGCAAACGACTTTAAGCAGTATGCGCCGACCGTTATGGTAACAGTACCGCTTTTGCTTGAAAATGTTCATGCGAAAATTATGAAAAAGGTTGCCGCTAAAAAGAGAGGAACTGCGACTATTGCAGCAGGCAAAACCATCTCGACGGTTGCAGATTTTATAGGTCTTGCCCACGTTCGTCGTCAGATATTCGATGAAATTCATCAAAACTTCGGCGGAAAGATAAGAAAAATATTTGTAGGTGCCGCTGCTATGTCCCCTGATATAGTTAAGGATTACCACGACTTTGGCTTTAAGCTCTATCTCGGCTACGGTCTCACCGAAACTTCACCTCTTGCTATTGGCAACAACGATGCTCATATAACAAAAGATTCTGTAGGTGTGCCACTGCCCGGTGTTTCAATTAGGCTTCTTAATAAAAATGAGCTCGGTGTTGGTGAGATTGCGATAAAAGGACCTATCGTCATGCAAGGCTATTATAATGACAAAGCGGCTACCGACGCTGTTTTTGAAGACGGATACTTTAAATCAGGCGATCTTGCTACCCTCACTTCAAAAGGGTACTATAAAATAGTTGGTAGAATTAAGAATGTTATCGTTACTAAAACCGGAAAAAACATCTATCCAGAAGAGCTTGAATACTATATTAATCAAAGTCCGTTTGTCCGTGAATCTTTAGTTCTTGGAACTGAAAACTCAGGTGGCGACACTAAAATATTTGCACAAATTATTATTGACGATGAAAATATCCAATCAAAGCTTGAGAAAGATGGAAATTTCGATCCTCACACTATTGCTGAAGAGGCGAAAAAGGTTGTTTCTGACCTTATTAAAAATATCAATGCCAAGCTGCCAAACTATAAATCGATTAGAGATTTCGTAATACGCGATAAAGAGTTTGACAAAACAACTACCCAAAAAATTAAGCGTTTCTCCGATGAAAATAAAGTTTCTGAGAATATGCAATAAAACTTGCTTTATAGTGTGGTAATAAAATTACCACACTATTTTTATACCTTTTTGCTATCACCAATTTACTCTACATTTTAAAGATAACGGTATTTGCCCTATCTTTTGATATAATAAAATATGATTGAAAATGTGAAATCTTATCTTTTTTATGGTATAATCAGGTTTAAGAGATAGATAAAATCATTTTTAATTTATATGATTATTTAAACATCTTTGTATCCGCCAGTCACAAAACATATAGTCGAATTAATAGCTAATTTAGCTGCTACTGAAGAGAGATAGTTGGTTAAATGCTGTTTATAATGTGCCTATCGGCACATTTACCTTTCTTTGCAATTTAGATAATATAATCATAAGAAATATAGGGGGGAATATTATGGATGAAATGCTAAAATATCAGTGTCCGAATTGTGGGGCACCACTCGCTTTTAGTTCACAAAAGCAAAAACTTGTCTGTGACTCGTGCGATAGTGAGTTTGCAGAAGACCTTTTCAAAACACCAAAAGCAGAAAACGAAAACCCAGAAGAGGGCGAAGTGCAGTCTCAGCGCAATATTGATTGGAACATAGAAGGGTTTGTTCGCCCAAAAGAGATTGCTGAAAATTCACCAGGTTTTTCATGTACCTCATGTGCTGCCGAGGTTGTCTCTGACGGTAATACTGTCGCAACCGAGTGTATGTATTGCGGAAATCCAGTGGTTATGACCGAAAATATCAGTGGAATGGTAGCACCTGACCTTGTCATACCATTTAAACTTGACAAAGATAAGGCTTTAGAGGCTCTTCGTAATTTCTATAAAAACAAACCTCTACTTCCATCTGCTTTTAAAGATAGTAATAAACTTTCAAAAATAAGCGGTGTTTATGTTCCGTTTTGGATGTTTAGCTGTACAGGTAGCGGTTCTGTAAACTTTAAAGCGACAAAGGTTCGCCGTTGGAGCGATAGTGACTACAACTACACTCGAACAGAACACTTCAATATTTTAAGAGCTGGTTCTATCTCTTTTGACAAAATCCCAGTTGACGCATCAACTAAGATGGACGATGAATATATGGACGGAATTGAGCCTTATGATTACAGCGAGCTATATGCCTTCCAACCGATGTATATGGCGGGATACTTTGCCGATAAATTTGATGTGAGTGTTGCTGAGAGTTCAGAGAGAGCAAGCTCTAGAGTTGAGCAGTCGGTTGAAGATACATTTAGAAAAACTGTTACCGGCTATACAACTGTTATAAAGAGCAGCTCAATAATCGATATGCACGGAGACGATATAAAATATGCTCTTCTCCCTGTCTGGATGCTAAACACCAAGTATAACGATACGATGTATCAGTTCGCTATAAATGCACAAACTGGCAAAATCGCCGGTAAGCTCCCTATAGACAAAATGAAGTTATGGCTTTATCGGCTCGGAATAGCTGTTGCAACTGCAATACCTGCAACGTTTATTGCCAACTGGCTATTATCTTAAGGGGGTGCATTTGATGAAAAAAATTATCTGTTTAATTATAGCAACTCTGCTCTTCTCGCTAGTAACTGTCAGTGCTGGTAGTAATCCCGTTCTTGCTGACAACGCAGAGCTCTTCACCGATATGGAGAAGCAGTCTCTTGTAAATAAGCTTGAGGAAATTTATGATGAGCACGACTTTTCAGTTATACTTATAACCGACCATTACTATTCATATCCACAAGATACCCTTGAAGAATACCTTGAAGAAAATCCTTATATGGATAGCGACTTTGAGGGAGTAGTTTTTGGCCAAGATGTTGAGTTGCGTGAATACTTCACTATTGGATTTGGGTATGGACAGACGGTTATCACCGATGAAGCGCTTGATGCAATTGATGATACTATAGTTCCTTACTTTAAAAACGACGAATACTATGAAGGGTATTATGAATACTTAAATCTTATTGAGATTTTTGTCGAGGCAGCTGATAGTGGCGTTACATATTCAGGTCCACCAAGTTCATTTGATGATTGGATACCTGCTATTCTTATAGGTCTTATTGTAGGAATAGTTGTAGCATTTGTAGTTACTGGAGTTATGAAATCCGCTATGAATACTGCACGTAAAAAAGAGGAAGCAAGCAGCTATCTCAAAGAGGAGACTTTTAATCTAACTCAAAGCTATGATAACTTCCTCTACGATACCGTTACTAGAACAGCGAAGCCAAAAAACAACAGTAGCAGTAGCAGTGGTGGCGGTGGCGGCGGTGGCAGTCGTGGCGGACGCGGAGGCGGAAGCTATTGATTTCTGCTTATAAAGCAATCATTTGAAAGGATATTTAATATTATGAAGAGAATATTGGCAGTTTTACTCACACTAGCTCTTGCATTATCGCTCACAGCATGTGGTAGTAATATTGACGGTCGATATAATATATCGGAGATGTCGGCAGGCGGCCTAACTATGAACTATGCAGATCTTGCTCTTTCGGGAATGCATGAGTCTTATATTGATTTTGACAAAGACAGTGCTACCATCTCGATTGCTGGTGAGGGAATACTGAAACTCACCGTGAATTTTGATGATAATACCCTGATAGATCCTGATGATGCCGAGAACAACACGACATTTTCAATTTCTGAAGATGGCCAAACAATAACTGTTGCAAACCCCGCTATGGACGATTCTGATCTTGTGTTTGTTATTGAAGACAGCCCTCTTTGGGAGGAAATCCAGAAACAAGAGAGTAGCATGCTAGATCAAGTACTTGGTGATAACGATATTGATTTAGATGATTTATCCGATGAAGATATGGATGTTCCAGGTAGCGATGCCGATGGTGATATTGATGCTCCAGATAGTGATGCTGACGAAGAGGACGATCTTGACGATCAATCGGATAATAGCAGCTTCACAAGCGAAACTACCCATTTTGAAGTCGATACCGTTTGGTATGGATTTATGGATATTATGAACTACGAAGGTCCTGATGACTTAAATGGAACTTATGATATCTATGGCTATCTTGGAAATAACGGCATCGATGATTATTTTGAGCTGTATATGGAAATCACGCTCGATGGCGATCCTGTCGTCACCTATTATATCGACCTATATGACGATTATTTCACACCTATACTCGATGAGTATGCTTATTCGTTTGGTGAACTTATGGGTGATGACGACTATTTTGGATACGCAGCTTTTCTCGATAATGGCTTTATCTTCCTTATGGAGAACTACGAGAGCGAAACTGAAAGCTTTGAAGTTGCTTTTGGTCTTCGTGAGTATGGATCTGCGTGGGATACAGAGTCTGATTATCTACCACCAAGCTATGATAGCTATTTAGAAGAGATTTCTTAGAGAGATTATTTATTCCTCGCTATCACATTAACTATTTAATGGCCTAAATTTAGTGAACAAAAACGGTATGCTTTTGCATACCGTTTTTTATTCGTGTTTTTTCTATATCTGCTAGCCGGCACTCTGTCTATATTCAAATTCACTTTAATATATTATATCTTCTGCTGTTTTAGTTTTCAAAATATTTACTGTAAGTTTTCCAAAAGCCGCCGCCCGCATCAGCGAATAAATTCGCTGTATCAGCATATATGCTGATACAAGGCACCCGAGGGTGCCTTGTAATGCGGGCGGCGGCGGTTGCTAACCATTATATATTTTATAAAGGATACTTAACACTTAAATATCAAAATCTTTGGGGTAGCTACAAAAGCTTCCTCTATCCCCTTTTCCATTTAATTCCCATCGGGGTATCTTCAAGGATAATTCCCATATTTTTTAGCTTATCTCTAATCTCATCAGCTGTTTTAAAATCTTTTGAAGCGCGTGCTTCTTGTCTTTTCGCAATTAGCTCTTCAACTTCAGCATCAAGATTTTTCTCTTCTATTTTGCAAAGTAGACCCAAAATATTGCAGAGCTCTAAAAATCTCCCTTTTAATGTGGTAAGCTCTTCTTTTGTATAGTTTTCTGCCGCAATAAAGCTGTTTATCGCACGGACGAAATCGAATATATGCGACAGACCATCTGCGGTGTTAAAATCATCGGATAGCGCTTCAATAAATTTCGCTCTAACAGCTTCTGTCATCTCTAAAACTTCTTTTGAAACTTCTCCGCTCTTACTATTCTCTATTGCAAACTCGAGATTTTCTTTACAGTTGTAGAGACGAGCAAGACTCTGTCTGCACTGTTCAATAATCTCTGTGCTGTAGTTTATTGGGCTTCTATAGTGGGCTGATACCATCATATATCGAATAGGCTCGTAGCCATATACCTCCGATATTTCACGGACGGTAAAGAAGTTATTAAGGCTCTTGCTCATTTTTTTGTTATCTACGTTTATATATCCGTTGTGCATCCAGTAGTTTGCAAAAGGCGTTCCGTTTGCACACTCGCTTTGAGCAACCTCGTTCTCGTGATGTGGAAAAATCAAGTCCTGCCCACCACAGTGTATATCAACAGTAGTTCCTAAGTACTCACGGCTCATAGCACTGCACTCAATATGCCATCCTGGTCTGCCTTTTGAATATGGTGACTCCCAATGTGGCTCGCCCGGTTTCGCCTTCTTCCAAAGTGCAAAGTCCATTGGATTTTCCTTTATATCATCAACATCTATTCGAGCACCTGCTTCGAGCTCTTCAAGCGGCTGACCTGAGAGTTTGCCATACTCTTTAAAGCTTTTAGTTCTAAAGTATACATCTCCCTCACTCACATAGGCGTGTCCTTTTTCTATCAGAGTGTCGATAATATCGATCATTTCATCTATATATTCGGTTGCTTTCGGGTGATGATGGGCTGGTAGTACAGATAGACCCTCTGCATCTGTTTTATACTCTGAAATAAATCTCTCTGCAACTTCTTTTGAAGTTACCCCCTCTTCATTTGCCTTTTTAATTATCTTATCGTCAACATCGGTGAAATTTTGAACAAATGTAGTCTTATATCCGACATACTCAAAAAATCTCCTTAAGCTATCGAAAACACAGATAGGGCGCGCATTTCCAATATGGATATAGTTGTAAACGGTGGGGCCGCAGGCATATATGCCAACAGCGCCCTCTTTTATAGTTTTAAGATCTTCTTTTTTTCTTGTCTGAGTGTTATATATCTTCATTTTTCTCTCCCTCAAGTTTTTTTATCTTCTTTTTAAGCTTATCTAT
>CAYJGP010000107.1:0-3895 GCA_964369435.1 uncultured Oscillospiraceae bacterium
CTTTATATTTTTTGCTCATTCCAAGAGCTATAAATCCAACAATCATAGCGGCGATATACAGACCAGATGCCATAAAGAAGGCACCTCTGTAGCTTCCGCCTACATCGTAGAAAAGACCGATTGAAGAGTATAACCCACCACCTATAAGGCTGTTTGCTGTCATCATGATAGCCCAGATTTGAGAGAAGTGTTTGCTGCCGACTGCATTTCTTGCAAGTAGCGGACACTGCACCATATACATGCTGCTACCAAGGCCTACAAAGAATGCAGCAGGGTAGACGAATATCGGGTTATTAAAGCTTAACAGCATTATTCCATATCCAACAGTTGTAGCAACAGCTCCCCAAACAAGTCCTGCTTTTATGCCGAATTTATCGTTTATATATCCAAGCGCTAGTGAGCAGAAGATAGCGCCGAAACTCATGCACATACCAGCGGTCGCGCCTGAGGTTATCGCTTGACCAAGCTCCATTGTTGTGAATGTTTGGATATATCCCGAAACACCGCTGCCGTAGCTATAGAAGATACACGCCGCCCAGATAACATAGATAAACGGTGCTCTAAACGCCTGTTTTCTTGTGAGATTAAATTCATTTGAGCTCTGTGGGATATCCGCTACAGTAGGTGTTTGTTCTGCACCATAAGGCTCACAGTTTGCTTCTTTTGGGCTTTTTAGAAAGATAAATACCGCTGGCGCTGTTATAACAAGCGCCATTGCAGCTAGAACAAGATACGCACCTCTCCAGCCAAGGATAGTTATAAGTTGTGCTGAAAGCATATTGTACCCTATCATAGCGCCAGTTCCAACAGCTACAACTATTCCAAGAATCGTACCTGTCTTCTCTTTAAACCACATATTTATGATTATAGGGATAGCCACAAATCCTGTGAACGACTGAGCAATACCTATAATAGCTCCCGATATGTAAAACATATATACCGAACTATATGTGCTCATAAGCGCAAGACCCAAAACTTCTGCAAGAACTGCAATACCAACAACCAGACTTATTTTTTTAGTTGTTATAAACTTTGAAGCTATCGGATAAAATATCGCCATTGAAATTGCATTTACACTAATTAGAGTTGTGAACGCTGTAACAGTTGATCCGAGATCATTTACGATAGGTGTTGTAAAGTTTCCAGCCATAACAGCCACAGCACCTCCGCTTCCAAGTTTTAACAGTATACATACCATCAAAATCTTCCAGGCATAATGACTTTTCACCTTTGTTTTATCCATCTTTTCCTCCGTTATTTTTTTATTGAAAGCACTAGCTTTTACATCAATTAAATAAAAAAGCTGTCAGACGACAGTTTTTCTACAACTTAAATATTATACCGCTTTATCGCGCTCACTGTCAACCTTAACTAGACGTGCATTTCCTCTGATAAATATGTATACCGCTACCGCAACAATAATTACATACCCTATTACACTATATCCTGAGGGAACCTCTCCGAATATAAAAAAACTATATATCGCAGCAAAGACAATCTGGCTATAATCATAAACTGAGATATCTTTTGCAGGCGCATTTGCATACGCAGCAGTGACCGCAAACTGTCCAAAACTTGCAGCTACTCCTGCACCGAGCAGATATGCAAGTTCTATTAGTGTCATTGGGACAAAGTTTGGTAACACAAATGGCAGACACGCAACCATTGAAAATGTTGAGAAGAAGAATATGATAAAAGGACCTCGCTCGCCGCCGATTGATAGTTTTCTTATAAATGTATATGCAAGCCCTGCAGTAAGTGCACCAAAAAATCCAGCGAGCGCTGGTATAGTTGAAACAGTTGATGCAATGGGGGCACCTGTAAATATAGAGATAATTATATTTGGGTTTATTATAAATATACTTCCGATAAATGCAACAACAATGCTCATCCCCTGCCACAGCTTTATCCGCTCACCCAAAATAAAATATGAGAATATTATTACAAAAAACGGAGATAGTTTTGCTATTGTTGAGGAGTCGGCGAGTATTAGATTATCTATTGCATAGAAGTTTAAAAACATTGAAATTGTCCCAAACGAGGCTCGAAGGATAAAGTATTTAAGATTTTCTTTTTTGAATGAAAATCCGCTGCCTTGTTTTAAAATTAAACCTAGCGAAAAGAAAACAGCGACGATATTTCGAAATAACGTCTTCTGCATGAAAGGCACTCCGTCACCTGCTTGTTGCACAAATAAGCTCATCGTTGCAAAACTCAATGCCGCTAATATTATATAAAATATTCCTTTTTTTGTATTGTTCATATTCTTCTCTTTCCATTTTAATATCCATAACCTTTATTATAGCATTTTTTCAGATTATCTGCTACTTAATAAATTAAACAAAGAAAGAGATATGTGATCTCTCACATATCTCTTTTAATTAAAGCCTCTTGTATTACAGATAGTAACTCTGTATAAATATAGAGCGAACAAGAGATGATTTAGCAGTAGTTATTCTCCTAATTCATCCTTTTAAATAAGCAGCTTAATCTTTCATCGCAAGATGTACAGAAGCTAGCTTAAATGCTTTTGGTAGTGCTAAGATATTCGGCTTATCGCTTGTGTACTTTTTGATTGCATCATCAAGCGCTTCTTCAAACGTCGCTCTTGTTTTAAAGCCCATTCCCCTTGCAATTCCCGGCTCATGAGCTCCAACCATATATACAGCAGCTGTGTTTTCCTCTGCTATATGCGCACAACTCATCATCGAAAATCCATGGAAAGGATGGAATGCATTTGTATATCGATACTGCCTTATATACTCTTCATTTGTAGCGAAATATTCGCCGTATTTATCCATATCTGGAAGGGTGTTCATAAAGTCCTTTTGGAAGAGATTATAGAGCTCTCTGCTATAAGGCCAGCGCTCATCGTGAAAATATCCGTTACAGATAGATGAACAGATAATAACGCATCTATCGGATAAAACTCTTTTATGTCTTATAATCTGCGCCGAAATAGCCTGCATCATCTGGATTGGGTTTGTTCCCATTCCAACGCCATAATGAAAGTCTTGAGGTAGGCCAAAAACCATAATGTCATATTTTTTCTCTGCCCATGGAAGATAAGTTCTTGTATCCGCAACCTCCCAGCTTCGCGGTTGCATCACTTCTATATAACCTGCATATATTGCAATCTGTCTTGAAGTTGAATCGAGTACCGCATCAACACCAAAAAACTTTTTGCCCATGCATTTTTCCATATGCATGCCTATCTCATTAAACTTATGGCGCATCAGAGAATTTCCTGATACAGGCACAAAATCATCGGTATGCATAACTTTTGGAGTATGGTGAGTAGCTATAGAGCGCCAGTGGGTGATACCTGATGCACAATGCTTATACCCGCCAGAATATCCACCATAAGGATTACCTTGAGTATGTCCTACAAGAAATGCAAGGTCTGCATCGTAGACCTTTTTGTTCATTATGACGCAGTCACCTCTATCGGTTAGACCTAGATCAATTAGGTTGTCATAGTCTTCTGAGTCATGACTATCTATCTGATTTGTGTGATAGAACTCAAAAAACAGCTCATCTCCAAGTATCGCACGCATCTCTGCAGGTGTTGTTCTTGGATGAAGTCCGTTTGAAAACAGAAGTGTTATATCCTTTTTCAAAACCCCAGCTTTATAAAGCTCATCGAGGATAATTCTCGTTGCAACTTTTCTGTGGGCAGTTGGCTGTAGACCGCCTTTTACAATATCAGGTAAAACAATAACTATCTTGCTACCCTCAGATACAAGCTCTTCTATTTTACCCATACCAATTGGGTTTAGTATTGCTTTTCTAGTCTCTTCTATAATTTTATCGACAGGGATAGGATCTGGGTCCTTAACTGTTTCACCCGGGATAAAAACATCAGTATAATCTGGAAGCTCTGCAGATATTAGTC
>CAYJGP010000107.1:3905-6576 GCA_964369435.1 uncultured Oscillospiraceae bacterium
CAAAATCAAGTTTCATAATAATCCTATCTCCTTTATAGTTCGGTTAGCGTTTTAACTCTTGGACTATGAATTCCACCTTGGAACTCCGCCTTTAAAAAGCTATCAACAATTTCTTTTGCAAGCATAACACCGCAAGTTCTGCCGCCGAGAGTTATGATATTTGCATCGTTATGTTCTCTTGCCATTCGGGCTGAAAAACAGTCGGTCAAAAGTGCTGCTCGAATTCCTCGAACTTTATTTGCCGCTATTGAAATTCCAATACCTGTTCCGCAAAATAAAATACCTAAATCAAATTCCTTAGAAACCACCTTGTTTGCAACTGTCAGTGCAACATCTGGGTATTCTACTGGGTTTTTATCAAAGCATCCAAGATCAACTACCTCGTACCCATTGCTTTCAAGATGACTTTTAATCTCCTCTTTTAAATCAAATCCACCATGGTCTGCCCCAACCGCTATTCTCATACTCGTCTCCTTCTATCCTTTAGCCTCTCTAATTAATCTGTGCAGCTTATCACAGTTATCTGCTATATCACATCCATCATAGATATTAAAGACACCTGCAACCTGAAAATCGGCACCTGCCGCAACAACATCTTTGCAGTTTTCCCAGTTTATACCACCATCTGCTGAGAGCTCTATTTGTAGTCCTCTTTCATCTGTGATTTTCTTGAATTCCCTCATCTTTAAAAGCACTTTCGGATCAAACTTTTGCCCTGAGAATCCCGGTGTTACAAACATAAACAGTACATAGTCGAGATAGTCAATTATCTCAATTAGTTTTTCAATCCCCTCGCTTGGATTAATTGCAACGCCTGCTTTTATTCCCTTTGCACGAACAGCTTTTAGAAATTCTACAATGTCGTCTGTCGCATAAAAATGGGTACAGATATAAGAAACACCAATATCAGAAAGCCTATCGATATATTCTTCTGGATTTGTCACCATAAGGTGGACATCCATAGGTATATCACTTATAGTACGTGCACCTCTGATAATATCCAAACTAAGACAAAGATTTGGCACAAGATGCCCGTCCATTATATCGATATGAAGAAGGTCAGCGGCTCCCTTATTGAGTGCTTCTATATCATCTTTGAGTGTAAGCCAGTTACCGCATGCAAGTGATGATGAAAACATATTATACCTCCGTTATATAATCCCCAAAGTTTTAGCATATAAGTCAATTATCTCGCCAAACTCCTCAGGATAAAAACCAGGCTCTCCTGCAAACCTTGTAAGTCCCACTAGACCGCCATCAACAAAAGGCGCTGCTCCAATTTCACAAACATTCTCTTTTTTAAGACCTCCGCCATAAACAGCGTCTACAGGGAAATTTTCTTTTATAAATTTTAGGGTTTCGTTTATGTAGTTTGCATCTGGTACTTTTTTACCAAATCCTATAGCCCATATCGGCTCATACGCAACAACAACTCTATCAAGGTCTACCCCATCTAAATCTTTTTCAAGCTGAGCTTTTATTACATCAAGTCTATCTGGGCTCTCCTCGCTCTCGCCAACACAGAGAAGAACACAAAGCCCCGCTGCATGCGCTGCTTTTATCTCTGCGTTTATTATACTCTCAAGCTTATCTTTATCATCGCCAATTAGCGATAGTTTATCGCGCCTCTCCTCACTGTGTCCCACAAGCGTATGTGTGCAACCAAGAGCCGCCGCCGCAATAGCTGTTCTCTCGCCTGTAAATGCGCCAAAATTTTTGCCAACCTCAACATCAGCCCTATAAACGCTCTGACAACCAACACTCACAGCGCTATCCGGTGCCGCACTTACTGCATTTATGATATGTGCTTCTGGTACAAATATAACTACCTCAATATCATCTTTATATTTGTCCGCAACTGCTGCAATATCAGTTTTCATCGAGCTGCCCCAATTTTTGATATCGTAAAGACAGTTAAGACCTCCAAACTGTGCCGGTATATCGAATCGCTTAAAATTGATAAAAAGATGTTTCATATACTACCCCTTATTTTGTTTAGATTATATTCTATTATAGATTAAATAAACAATCTTTTTTTATTTTATTAGACAAACGTTTTCAAATGCTTGTTTTTTTATTTTTTAACCTAATCATTGTACGTTTTTGTTATAAATAATTAACTTTCATAGTTAAAGTGCATAAATTATTAAAAAAAATAATTTTAAATACGCAATAGCAAAGTTTTAAAGAAAACGTTTACAGTTTGCTAAAAAACTAACAATCAACATGATTTAAACCTTCGACACACTTCTATGCAGATAAGAAATCAAAAAAATCACACTAAACTCCAAATTATCTATCGAGCGCCACGCTGACTACCTTGCCTAAAATAGCTGCACTAAAAATAGACACAAAAATAGCGACTTCGCGTAAATCGAGTCGTTAAATACTCATCACCTGACAAGATGAGTGATATATAACTTGCATCGACAGCAAAAACGCCGATGCAAAAGCTTCGGGCGCGATATCGTCTCCAGCGCTAGGCTGGTGCGACAAATAACTATAAACGACATAAAAAAGGAGATACAAAAAAGACACCGAGCTGTACTCGGTGTCTTTTTAGATGCAACGTCACGTTGCTGTATGCCTTGGTCAAAATAGCTGTGCCTAGGGTTATGCTCATAACAGACAATATGTTAATTTCTGTGTTCAATAATTTTTTCTGTGAATA
>CAYJGP010000108.1:0-6433 GCA_964369435.1 uncultured Oscillospiraceae bacterium
AACAAGGGACATATTAAAAGAGCTTCGTTCAGATGTGAAAATTTGGATTCAAAATGGAAAATTTATAAATATTCCAATAAATTCCATGTATGCTGTTTTGTCTGGTAGTATGATTAATCTTGCTTTGACTTTTGATGAAAGTAGTAATGAAAGTTTTGATGAAAAAATTAAAGTTCGCGATCTAGCTTCTAAACTAGTGAAAAATTTTTTGACTTCCACTGCTGATACGAATAGATATAAAAATTAAGCTAAATTATTTCAGCGCAAATTTATTTGTATTGTTTCTGTGTTTTAATATTGATACAGAGGTATAAGGAGTTTTGTTTTAGCAGTAGCGCAACTGTTGTTGTTTAGAAATCAAAAAGCGCAGTAAAGAAATTGCTGAAAGAAAATTAATAAAGATTTACTATCAGCTAAAGTTATAAAAAGATATCTGCCTGACAGTAGGAACATCTTTTAAATAATTATCATTGCCTTAGGATAAAGCTTATCTGGAATAATAAAAGTGCATTTAATGCAAAAAAATAAATATCATAAGTAAACTTATATTTTGCTTATGATATTTAACTTTTTATAATGAAGGGATATGATAAGGCTTTTGATAACGTAAAATGCTTGCTAAAAGTTCTTTGAAAAATAGTTACTAGATAAACGTTTCACCAAATAATGCATATATTTAGATAAACTTTTTTAATAAGCAAACTATTGATTTTTGTGCGAATTTGCTTATAATATAGTAAAGTAACAAGCAAAAAGACATAAAAAATTCAAAATTTTTCTTGTCTATTAGGGAGGGTAATTTTATGCAAAAGAGAGATCAATGGACGTCGAACATAGGGTTCGTCCTAGCGGCGGCGGGTTCGGCTGTAGGACTTGGGAATATATGGAAATTTCCAGGCAAAGTTGCGGCTAATGGAGGAGGCGCTTTTATAGTTGTCTACCTTGTCATAATAGCGGTGGTTGGGTTTTCGGTTATGCTAGCGGAACTAGCACTCGGTAGAAATGCTAATAAAAACATAGTTGGGGCTTTCGCTTCGATTAATAAGAAGTTTTCATTTATTGGAAAACTCGGAGTTTTAACAGCTTTTATAATCGCTTCATATTATTGTGTTGTAGGCGGTTGGGTGTTAAAATATATTTTTGAATATATTACCGGCGCTGCTTTTGCTGGAGGATATTCTGATTATTTCGTCGGATTAATATCTTCAGCAGCTGAGCCTGTTATCTGGCAGTTTGTCTTTTTAGCGCTGTCAATTGCGGTTATCTTGCGCGGAGTTTCATCGGGTATAGAGAAGGTATCAAAGTTTCTAATGCCGATACTGCTTGTCATATTGGTAGCTATTACCGTTCGATCACTAACTCTTCCAGGAGCTTCTGATGGAATTGCACTAATGCTAAATTTTGATTTTAGCGCGCTTACATTCCAGTCGGTAGCAGTGGCAATGGGTCAGGCGTTCTTCTCACTATCGCTTGGAATGAGCATTATGGTAACATACGGCTCATACCTTAAGAAGAATGAAAACCTTGTTCGGAGCACTGCATCTATCTGTACAATCGATACGATGATAGCGCTTCTTGCAGCACTTGCAATAATACCAGCAGTTGCAGCGACAGGAACAGATATGGGAATGGGTGCAGGGTTTGCATTTATAGCCCTTCCAGCGGTATTTGCCGAGATGCCATTTGGTTTCTTCTTCGGACTGCTATTTTTCGTTCTACTATTCTTTGCAGCTTTTACAAGTGCAATCTCGATAATCGAGGGCGTTGTTGCTTATGCATCAGAGGAGTTTAAGCTGACAAGAAAGAAAGCTACTATTATAGTTGGTGCTCTAGCGTTTATTGTTGGAATTGGCTACTCGCTATCTCAGGGAGCGGTATCGCTCAATATCCCATGGTTTGGCGAGGCTGGAAGCATTTCGCTTGGAAACTTCATGGAGTTCTTCACCGATAATCTAGCACTACCACTCGGAGCGCTACTAACCTGTATTTTCGTTGGATTTATCTGGAAGACAAAAAATGCAGCTGCAGAGATAGAGCAGGACGGCAAATTTGCCTTCAAACTAAAAGGCGCTTGGGATATAGCTATAAAGTATGTTTGCCCGATTGTCCTTGCGGTTATTCTATTCTACACCCTTGTTTTGGGAGTTGGACTGAGCTAGAGGATTTAGCCAAGTATTATAACAAATATTAAAAGCGATGCGTATTACCATACGCATCGCTTTTTTAGTTTATGTATTTAAAGTGTTTAATAAAAAAATAAGGGAAGATGAAGATTTTTTACTTTTTAACATTTAAAACACTTCCTGAATATCGGGGCACTCCACTGTCCCAGTTATCCTATCATAGATATCACTTGTTCTTTTTCCTAAGAGATAATAGTCCGGACCGAGCGAAGGAATACCCGCTCCATAGAATAAAAGCGATGATTGTCTTTTGAAAAACCGGATAAACTCTTGTTCGTTATAATTTTCTATATAGTAGTCAGGTATAATTAGTCCGTTTTCTAAAAACAAATCAAGCAGCTCTTCCGCTGGCATTTCTTTTAGCGCATCATTGGTATATAGCTCATCTTCGGGTATAGGATCGGCACAGAGATCAACTCCTGTTAGCTTGTTGTATATCATCTCGATCTCTTCGGCCCACCACATAATAGTGGGATCACTTCGTATAATTTTATCGTTGCCGGAAATATAAATAACAAAGTTTTCTTTGAAATCCTCCTCAAACTCAGGTGGATTTATAATTTTATATCCATAAGGAGAAAGTAAACCATTATCGATAAACAGAGCTAAAAGCTCATCTGCCGGGAGATTGACAAGCTCTTCATGGGTATAAAACCTATCTTCTGTGAGCAAAAAATATCCGCTGATTGCCATCGTTGCAGCAAAAAAAACTGCTAAAAATTTCGTGCGTTTTTCCATAGCGACACTCCTTTGCTTATATCGCTTGTATTTACCAATATTTCCATTATTTCTATTATTGGAAAAGGGGAGCATTTCTCCCCTTAATCTTTTGTTATCTTGCTATTTTCCACCGAGCTTTTCATATGTGTCTTTTATTATCTTCACCGTCTCATCGATACCGAAAAATCCGCTATCAAGGCAGAGGTTGAAGTTTTCAAAGTTTCCGAATTTATTACCTGTAAAGTGCTGATAGTAGTTTTCTTTCTTTTTGTCAGTCTTGTTTATCAGATCTTTTGCCTCTCTGCCTGATAGACTATAGAGCTTTGAAATTCTCTTTATTCTATCTTCGAGGCTTGCATAAACAAAAACATTTAGAAGGTCAAATTTATTTTTAAGCACATAGTTTGCGCAACGTCCAACAAAGATACATGAGCCTTTAGCGGCGATATCTTTAATAGTTTTCGACTGCGCAAGGTATACTTTAACATCTATTGGAAGATCGAAATAGGTGCCGGTAGTTGATAATCCATATAGCAAACTCGATATACCTGTGTTTTCGGCGTTCTCAAAAAAACTTTCACTAATACCGCTATCTTCAGAGCTCTTTGTTATGATTTCTTTGTCATAAAAAGGAATATTTAAAGTTTTCGAGAGCTTCTCGCCAACATTCTTTCCGCCGCTTCCAAACTGCCTGCTTATAGTTATTACAGTATTTTTCATCTCGACACCTGCTTTCATTAAGTTATATTATTATTATATATCAGAAACTTATAAAAAACAAGTACGGATAACAAGATTATTTGTGTAAAAAGTATATGAAAATTTTGTATTTAATTTATGCACTTTTTGTGATAGAATTAGTATTAACAAACTCAGTAAGAGGAGACGAGATGGATAATAAGAATAATTATGAATATGAAGTTATTGGTATGACATGTAGCGCCTGTGAAGCAGCTGTGAGGAATGCTGTTTCTAAAGTCTCTGAAATAGATGAGCTTAATATTAATCTGCTTACAGGAAAGATGACTTTAAAGTCTAGCGAAGATAGAAGCGATGCGATAAAAGCGGCTGTTTTAAAAGCGGGGTACGATATAAAGGATGTAGCTTCTGAAGTTTCGAGCGCGAGTAATGTAGATGAAGAAGAGCTTGCGATGAGAAGAAGACTTATAGTTTCGATATGTTTTATGATTCCACTTTTTTATCTATCTATGGGTCATATGATGGGGCTTCCGATACCGAGCTTCTTTGTCGGAGCGCAAAACGCTATAAATTTTGCATTCACCCAGTTTTTGCTAACGATGCCGATACTAATAGTAAATAAAAATTTCTTTACAAAAGGATTCAAAACCCTTATACACAGAGCGCCTAATATGGATAGCTTAATAGCGATTGGCTCTTCTGCGGCGGTGATATATGGTATTTATGCGATATATAAAATAGGCGGTGCACTTGGAGCTTCTAATTTCGAGATGGTTCATCATTTTTCGATGGACTTATATTTCGAAACAGCCGCTATGATTTTAACCCTTATAACCGTTGGAAAATACTTTGAGGCGAGAAGCAAAGGGCAGACAACGACCGCTATAAAAAAACTGCTTGACCTATCGCCAAAAACTGCTACAGTGCGTATAGATGGTGAAGAGATTTCAATTGATATATCGAAATTAAAACTTGGCGACACTGTTTTAGTTTATGAGGGGATGAGCGTTCCAACAGATGGAGTAGTTGTGCAGGGTAGGGGCTCTGTTGATGAGTCGGCAATAACCGGCGAGAGCTTGCCTGTTTATAAAGAGGGAAAAAGCGAGATAATAGGCGGAACGGTGCTTGTTTCGGGTTACTTAGAAGTTCTGGTGACAAAACTCGGCGGCGATACTGTTCTCTCTCAAATTGTCAAAATCGTAAATGAAGCAGCCTCTTCAAAAGCACCTATATCACGCCTTGCGGATAAGGTTAGCGGTATTTTTGTCCCTGTGGTCATTGGAATAGCAATAGTTACGTTTGTTGTGTGGATGATAGCTGGATATGGGTTTGAATTTGCTATGTCGATGGCGATATCGGTACTAGTTATATCTTGTCCGTGTGCGCTAGGTCTTGCGACCCCAACGGCGATTATGGTAGGAACTGGAAAAGGTGCTTCGCTTGGGATAATATTTAAAAATGCAACTGCGCTTGAGGAGTTATCGTCGGTAAAAACTGTTTTAATGGATAAAACAGGAACGATAACAAAAGGCGAGCCAGAGGTTATTGATATCTGCCCGATTGGTATATCTGAAGATGAGTTTATGAAGATTGCTCTTTCAGTTGAATGGCAGAGTAGCCATCCACTCTCAAAAGCAGTTGTTACAAAAGCGGCGGAGAGTGGTGTTGCGCCATATAGCGTTTCGGATTTTCGCTCGGTTGAAGGACGTGGCGTTCGGTGTGTAATCGACGGTAAAAATTACCTTGGTGGAAATGCTATATTTATGAGAGATAATAGTATTGAGATTGATAGTTATAATAATCGTGCAGAAGAATTTGCATCGAGTGGGAAAACAACGCTGTATTTTGCAGATGAAGGTACTCTTCTTGGAGTTTTATCGGTAGCGGATCCTGTTAAAGAGAGCAGTGCAGAGGCTATTTCATCATTTGAACAAAGTGGCGTTGCGGTTTCAATGCTCACAGGGGACAACGAAACAACAGCAAGGGCAATTGCGAATACGGCAGGAATTAAAGATGTAAAAGCTGGCGTTCTTCCAGCGGATAAAGAGCGGTATGTCAGGGAGGCGTCAGAGAATGGGCGCGTTGCGATGATAGGGGACGGTATCAACGATGCCCCAGCGCTTACAAGGGCAGATGTTGGAATTGCGGTGGCCGCTGGAACAGATATTGCTATTGAGTCTGCCGATGTGGTATTGATGAAAAACGATTTAAATGATGCGGTAACTGCTTATAATTTATCAAGAAAAGTTATGCGGAATATAAAGCAGAATTTATTTTGGGCATTTTTCTATAATGCGCTTGGAATACCTGTTGCTGCAGGTGTTTTCTATCTTTCGTTCGGACTTCGTTTAAATCCGATGATTGGAGCTGCAGCGATGAGTTTTTCATCAATATGCGTAGTGACAAATGCACTGCGACTCCGCCGATTTAAGGCGAGAAATAATGGAATAAACAGAATTGAACTTAAAAGAGAGGAGGGTGTTTTGATGAGTAAACTAATTGAAGTCGATGGTATGATGTGTGACCACTGTAAAGGGAGAGTGCAAAAAACTCTTCAAGATATCGATGGAGTTATTGACGTTTTGGTTGATCTGACGGCAAAAACAGCGAAGATAACAACTGAGAGCGTTATATCGGATGATCTGATAAAAAGCAGTATTGAGAATGCTGGCTATACGGTAAATAGCATTTCAGAAGTTTAGAAGATATTTCAAAATAAAAAAGCTGTGCTTTTGCACAGCTTTTTTTGATTATATTTTTAATGTATATTTATATTATATCGGTACGATATAATATAAATTAGGCATGTAGGGCATCCTTGCCCTACGCCA
>CAYJGP010000109.1:0-6386 GCA_964369435.1 uncultured Oscillospiraceae bacterium
ATATGCTTTTTAGTTAATTAAAAAGAGGGGGCGATTTATATCGACCCGTCTTTTTCTGTATATTATAAGCGAAACTTTTTATTATTAGTGGTTTCATATTCTTAAACTTCTTAAAAACTATCAACCGCTAATCCTCGGTATCTATGAAACTATAATTTTAGCTTTTATAGTTTTTAACTCGTAAACTGTCCACTATCTTTTAGCAAAAAAGCTATCTCTATTTCATGCGCACTTCAAGCTGCGGGAATGGAATCTCGATGTTATGTTCATCAAGAAGCTCTTTTATCTGCTCGAGCGCTTCCCATCTCTCAGTATAAACAAACTCTCCGCTTGTGAAAAAACGAACTCCAAGCACAACCCCACTATCTGCAAGATTATCTACAAAGCAAACAGTGTTCTCGTGATTAATAACCTTTTCTCTGCTGTTTACAGCTTCAATTATAAGCGCTCTAACCGCTTTTATATCCGATGAATAGCTGACCGATAAAGTTAAATCAACCCTTCTTGTCGGCTCGTATGTCACATTTGTAACAGTTGCAGATGATAGCTTTCCGTTTGGAATAAATACCATCTGATTATCAGGTGTTACAAGGGTTGTATAAAAAAGGTCGACTGCTGTTACAGTCCCTGTTACGTTATCATTACTCTCTGAAATATAATCGCCCACTTTAAAAGGTTTTATCGTAAGTAGCAGAACACCACCTGCAAGGTTTGATAGCGAGCCCTGCAACGCAAGACCAATAGCTACACCAGCAGAACCTAGAACCGCTATAAACTGTGCCGTTGGTATTCCCACTATATCTGCGAGTATAAATATCAAAATGGCATAAAGACCCCAGCTTACACTTGATGTTGCAAATTTAGTAAGACCTTTGTCTGTATCAAACTTTATTAGCAGTTTTGACATCGATTTCGTCGCAATTTTTATAATTTTCCGTCCGACTACAAGGATAATAATCGCCAAAACAACATTCCATGCAACCTGTATTATCTGTGGTAGATATACCGTTAAAAATGTATCGTAAGTTAAATTTGTAGAGCTTGCAGCCATATTAAATATATTGTTCATAAAAAACCTCCTGTCAATTAGTATACCACAATTTGCCGACTTCGTCGATATTACAAGGTTAAAATCTCTGCAAGGCGTGGCATATTATCACTAAATTTAGCAGACTACCAGTCCTCTCCAAATAATAGCAATATAATTGTAGTCAGCCTACACCACAAATATAATAAATTACAAAAGCTGTGCCAACTGGGTTGGCACAGCTTTTATTTCTCTATTGGACTATTGCGTCAAATATTTTAATAATCTCCTATTTTTGCTCTTTGATGCACTATCTCTCTTCACGTCTAAATGGTTTTGCAAGAGCTGCCGGCTCACTGCT
Organism: uncultured Oscillospiraceae bacterium; assembly: GCA_964369435.1. GTDB lineage: Bacteria > Bacillota > Clostridia > Oscillospirales > Ruminococcaceae > CAYJGN01. The sequence goes on from CAYJGP010000109.1 coordinate 1,389, forward strand.
TTTACCAGCTGTTAGAAGAAGCGCTAAAAGGGTTAAGATATATGGAGCCATCGCAAAAATTTGACTTGGAATTTCAATTCCTATCGCTTGAAGTCTTATCTGAAGTGCCATTGCAGCGCCGAAAAGAAGTGACGAAGCAAAAACTCCAACCGCTGTAAATCTGCCGAGAATTACCGTTGCAAGAGCAATATATCCGCGTCCTGCAATCATATTGTCATTGAAAACACCAAGTTGTGTAACTACAAGGTAGGCACCACCAGCACCACCTAAAATTCCATTTACTAAAATAGCCTTGTATCTGTATGATAGAACATCAAGTCCCGCTGAATCGCAAACTCTACTGCTCTCGCCGACAGCTGAGAAATTCATACCTGTTCTTGTTTTCTTATAGAAAATGGTAAGTATAATAACTAAAATATAGCAGATATAAGCTAGAATATCTTTATTGAAAAACGCTTCACCAATTATTGGAATATCCGCCAAAAGAGGTATTCTTATCGTCTGCAAAATATCTATTTGAGCAAGTTCAGTCGCTGTGAAAATCTTAAACAGGTAGCTTGTAAGACCTAAAACAAAAAGATTTATCGCAATTCCCGATACAGACTGATTTTGCATAAGCCTTACCGATAATAGCCCATGTAGTGCAGCAACCAATATTCCACCTAAAATTCCGCACAAAAGACCAGCCCATGCACTACCGAAGATAACACCACCAGCGTACGCACAAAAAGCTCCGCTTAGCATAACCCCTTCAAGACCAATGTTTAAAACACCGCTCTTCTGCAAAAAAACTTCACCAAGGCCACCAAAGGCGATAGGTACAGCCATTCGAACAGCTGAACTTAAAAAAGCTGTGAAAAAAGCAATAGATAAAATTTCCATCAGTTTGCCTCCTTTTTACGGATAAATAGGTCTTTTGCTAGTATTAAAATCACAACAATACCCATTATTATGTTGACAATAGACGACGGAACACCAGTCTGCCTTTGCATCGTTGCAGCGCCCACCGATAAAGCGGCATATAGCAGTGAAACAATAGCTACTAAGATCGGATTGTTTTTGCATAGTAGAGATATCAAAACAGCTGTGTAACCAACATCTGATGAGATACCGTCCACCAGCTTTTTCTGTATCCCAAGCACCTCAACAGACCCTGCAATAGCCGCAAGTCCGCCTCCTAGAAGCGCTGAAATAATAACGCTTTTCATAATTGAAATACCTGAAACTTTAGCGGCACGACTGTTAAAACCAACTGATTTAAGCTCAAATCCAAGTGTTGTTTTATCCATTACAAACCAAACAACAAACACCGCTATTAAAGCTATAACTATACCGAGATTTATCCTTGTTGGTAGGAGAAGCAGTGGCAGCGTTGTTGCACTATCAATCCTTGCCGATTGCGGCACAGAACCCGCAGGATCCATTAGAAATGTGCGCACTGCAAGTCCTATTAGGTTTATCGCTATGTAGTTTAACATAATTGTTGTTATAACTTCTGAAATCTTGAGTTTTGTCTTTAATAGTGCTGGAATAGCTGCATAAGCACCGCCAACGACAAATGCTGCAACCATCGATAACATCGTGTTTAGAAAACCTTGAAACGGCAATGCAAGTGCAGTTGCAGTTGCAGCAAGTGCACCCATATAAAACTGTCCTTCAGCGCCGATGTTGAAAAATCCGGTTTTAAAGGCAACAGCGCATCCAAGTGAAGTAAGTATTAGCGGTGCTGCCTTCACTAGCGTTTCCCCAACTCCATTAAGACTTAATAGTCCCATGATAAAGCTTGTGTATGCATCAAAGATATTAGCCCCTGCCGACACAACGAAAAGCGAGGTAGCAACCAAGACAACCACAAAGACTATTAAAATATTTTTTAAGCTCTCTTTAATACTCATATTCCCTCCTCGACAAATGCGCCGCCCATTAGCAGTCCTATTGTTGTGAGATTAGCTTCATCTCTGTTTAGAATTTTCTCTATCTTGCCACCTTCGATAACGGCAACTCTATCGCTGAGTGCTAAAATTTCTTCGAGATCTGCAGATACCAAAATAACCGAGTTCCCTGCGTTTCTGTGGTCCACTAGCCTTTTGCGGACTACTTCAGTAGCGCCCATATCAAGACCTCTTGTCGGTTGTGCCGCAATTACCACTTTTGAGTATTTGCGTATCTCACGCGCAATGATAATCTTTTGTTGGTTTCCTCCAGAAAGCATCTTTGCATAAACATCACCGCCACCTGTACCTGAGGTTTTTATCTTGTATTTATCTATTGCTTTATCTGTCTTTTTCTTTATTTCAGTACGGCGCATAACGCTGTATTTTGCATAAGGCGCTTTGTTGTATACACGAAGCAATATATTGTCGGAAACGCTCATATCACCTATAAGACCGTCGTTTTGTCTATCATCTGAGATATATGAAATACCTATTTTAAACCGCTCTTTTGCACGCAGCTTATCAATGCTCTCACCCAGATACAAAACCTCGCCCTCGTGTCTTCTGCGAACGCCTGCAATTATCTCACAGAGCTCTTTTTGACCGCTTCCATCAACTCCCGCAATGCCTAAAATCTCTCCGGCATAAAGCTCGAAGTTTATTCCCTCTAGCACCCTTGTCTTGCGACGACGCCTGACATATCCGATATCCTGAATTTTCAAAACCGCTTCTTCATCTTTTGAAACAGCATCGAAATTATATTCATTTACAAGTTCACGACCAAGCATGTGTTTTGAGAGTTCTGTAGGGTCTGTTTTGCTTGTTTCAAGCTCTGCAACCTTCACACCGTCACGAAGCACTGAAACTTTATCTGTAATCTCTAAAATCTCATTCATTTTATGAGTGATAAGCACAATGCTCATCCCCTCGCTCGCTAGTGCTCGAAGAACACTGAAAAATCCCTTTATTTCAATTGGAGTAAGTACTGCTGTAGGCTCATCGAGTATTAGAATTTTAACCTCTCGATATAGCGCTTTTAATATCTCCACCCTCTGACATTCACCAACCGAGAGGGCAGAAACTTTTTTGTAAGGATCTACTGCAAGGTGATACTTTTTCGAGAGCTCTTCTATTTTACAAGCAGCAGTCTTTCTGTCTATTAAAAACTCATTTTCTGATAGACCGAGGATAATATTATCTACAACTGTCATGTTTTTAATAAGCGAAAAGTGCTGAAAAACCATCCCTATTCCATTCTCAATAGCATCTTTTGGGCTTTTTAGAGATATCTTCTTATCATCTATAAAAATTTCTCCATCATCAGGCTTATAGATACCAAAAAGGATGTTCATAAGCGTTGTTTTTCCTGCCCCGTTCTCGCCAAGAAGGGCGTGTATTTCGCCCCTCTCAACCGACAGGTTTATATCTTTGTTAACATATACATCAAAGAATTTTTTCGATATATTTTCCATTCGAAGAAGTGACATATTAATCCTCCGTAATTTTTATTGTGCAAAAAAGCGACCGTTTAAATGGCCGCCTTTTATTAGACCGATTTTATCTCAGTGTTTCGTCGCGAGTGATTTCAAAACTACCATCCATAAAACCTTCAACAGTTTGCGCAACTAACTCTTTAGTTTCTTCTGGGACGATATCTTCAAAGTTGTTATAAGGTGCAAGTGAAATAACTCCTTTTGCAAATCCAAGATGATTGACATCTGCCTTAAACTCACCGTTATTTATATCTTCAATAATTTCAGTCATAAGAGCAGTTACATAAGTGATATCTGAAATGATAATTGTATCAGGAGCCATAGGAGACTGATCATAGCTTGTACCCATCGCATAAATTCCAGCCTCTTCTGCGGCAAGTATTGCACCGTTACCTGATGCGTTTGCAGCATGCGCTATAACATCAACACCATTCTCTATCATTGCAACTGCCGCTTCTTTAGCGACTGCCGTATCGACAAATGACTCTGTCCATGCTGTTGAGAATTCGATATCGGGGTTTATAGTGCGTGCGCCATCTTCAAATGCGTTCATCTTCTTTATTATCGAAGGACCTTGAACTGAGCCTATCATTCCGATTTTGCCACTCTCTGACATACTCGCTGCAATTATTCCAAGTATATAGAAAGACTCTTCGCTCTTCATAACATAAGATGCAACGTTATCACCAGAAGATACTCCACCTTCAATAGCTACAAACTTTGTATCGGGATACAGTGGTCCAACTTCAAGGGCTACATCGCCAAATAGAAAGCTGTGTCCAATAACTAGATCGTATCCAGATGCTGCATAATCGGTGAATGCCGCAACCATATCTGCAACTTCTAAATTTTCAGTATAGGCGATCTCTGCACCATATACAGCCTCTATCTCCAAAAGACCTTCATAAGCTGACTGGTTCCATCCCATGTCATTTATAGCGCCTGTTAGACAAAGAGCTACTCTTAGCGGCTCTGCACTATCGCCATCTGCCTCACTGTTACTGCTGCTATCTTCAACCTGTGAAGATGAGCTTTCGCTATCACCACTACCGCCGCACGCTATAAGCGAGAGCGATAGAACTAGAGCTAACATTAAACATAAAAGTTTTTTCATAAATACCCCTTTTATAAAACAATATTTTGAGAATTGATTATTTTAAAAAAATTCTTTGGCTATACTTTTATTTATCTTAGAGCCTCGTCGCGAACTATTTCAAAGCTTCCGTCTTTAAAACCATCAACTGTTTCCTGTACAAGTGCTTTAACATCTTCAGGGATAATATCTTCAAAATTGTGGTAAGGAGCAAGATCAACAACACCCTCTTTAAATCCAAGATGCTTAACCTGACCTGTGAACTCACCGTTGTTTATATCTTCAACTATAGCTGTCATTAGAACAGTTACATAAGAAATATCAGAAACCATTATGGTATCAGGTGCCATAGAAGCCTGATCATAGCTTGATCCTATTGCGTAAACTCCAGCCTCTTCAGCTGCAAGAATTGCACCGTTACCCGCAGCGTTTGCACAATGAGCAACTATGTCAACGCCGTTTTCAATCATAGCAACTG
>CAYJGP010000110.1:0-6327 GCA_964369435.1 uncultured Oscillospiraceae bacterium
TTGACGCCGTAGAGTTCGAGTACAGTTTGGATGTCTTCGTTTTCTACGAATTCGGCTATTGTTTCCGCGCCAACTAGTTCTGCCATGAAACATATTGAACGTAGTATGATGACGTTTTCTTTCGTTGTTGCAACATCTTTGATGATTGTGCCATCAATTTTTATGTAGGCAGGGGAGAGGGCTATAATTGCGGTGTATGTTGCATAGCCGCTTCCAAAGTCGTCTGCTGAAATTTTACAGCCGCAAGCTCGTACATCTTCGATAAAGTCAAAAAGCATTCCCTCTTGATAGTTTTCGGTTTCGACAAACTCAATAACGATATTTTTTGAATTTGGGTAGCTTTTTAGCTTTTCGATAAACCATTGGCGGAATACATCGCTTGATATATCAAATGCTGAGATATTTAGCGATAGTTGCTCTGGACGGTTTTCAAATTCAGTCATCGCGCGCTCAAGCATCATCTGACTGAGTCTGTTATATATTTTGTATTTTTTCGATATGTCTAAAAAGGTGTTTGGAAAGTAGATGTTTCCATCTTTATCGAAAATTCGCATAAGCGCTTCGTATTTATCTATCTTTGCTGTTTTGTTGTTGCGTATTCCCTGATAGTGAGGAACAACGCGGTTATGCTCCATTGCGAAGTTAATAAGATCAAGAACTTTTGCATCTTCATTAACTGTGTTCACTATATCTAAAACATCTGGAGATAGGATGAAAGTATCCTGAGTGTCCTTGGCCATAAGGAGCGAATGAAGTGCGCGTTCAATTAACCTGTCATTTTGTAAAACAACAACAAATCTTGAGACAGCACTAACATCAACGGCTGATGAAGATGCCGATTCGAACTGTATATAAAATTGTTTCATAAGCGCTTGAAAATCGTCCTTAGAAATGTTTTCATTTCCAGCTAAAACAAAATTCTTGTAGTTAAAAGAATAAAGGTAGATAGTTTTATCAAGTCCAGCCATAGCAAGACCTTCATTTACATTCTTTAAAACATCACGACACCCTGCGTAATAAACCTCTTCGCCATATGCAGCTATTGATAAATCTGCATTGAGAATTTCGGTCATACAAAGCTTATCAAACCCAATAGAAGCCATATCCTCCTTGAGTTTAATTGAATTATTAACACCAAAATTTACATCGGTATAGATGTCTTGGTTATAACGATTATTTTCTGTCAAAATTTAATCCTTTCGATTTCACATCACACATTTATATGTAATAAAAAGTTCAGTAGCATATTATCCCTAATATACTATAATAGTACATTAATTATGTTGAGTATGCAAGATAAAATAAAATGAGTTAATAAGCAATAAAAGATGAAGATTGCTTATTAGTTTGTGAGTTTTTTAACAAATTTAAAATTCAAATAATTCTAGTTTTAAATAGGATAAATGCATTTACAAAAAGCTATTAACCCTAAATCGGTAGAAACGACAAAAACTATGCAAAATAAATTTTACATAGTTTTTACGGATTGTTAGGTTAAAGAGCAGATACTCATGAGCGATTTCACTAAAAAACACCTTATATCTTTAAAATAATTTGGAGTGGAGTGCTCTTAAAACTCGAGATACTTTTCAATATAAGAACGAAGGTCTTCTATTTTAACTCTTTCCTGCTCCATTGTATCGCGGTTTCTTATCGTCACCGAACTATCTCCTTCGCTCTCGAAGTCGTAGGTTATACAGAATGGTGTGCCGATTTCGTCTTGGCGACGGTATCTTTTGCCTATTGAGCCAGCGTCATCAAAATCTAGCATAAAGTGCTTTGAGAGCTCCGCATAAACTTCGCTTGCAGCTGCTGTGAGTTTCTTTGATAGGGGTAGGATTGCTGCTTTAAACGGTGCAAGTGCTGGGTGTAGTTTCATGACAACCCTTGTATCTCCGCCTTCAAGCTCCTCTTCGTCATAAGCTTCAACAAGGAAAGCAAGAGCGACCCTGTCGGCGCCGAGTGATGGCTCGATTACATAGGGGAGGTATCTCTCGTTGTTCTCTTGGTCGAAATATGTCAAATCTTTACTTGAATGTTCTTGATGCTGCTTTAAGTCGAAATCGGTTCTGTCAGCTATTCCCCATAGCTCACCCCAACCAAACGGGAACATAAATTCAATATCGGTAGTAGCATTGCTATAATGCGATAGCTCCTTTTTTTCATGGTCACGCATCTTGATGTTTTCTTCCGAGATACCAAGATTTAAAAGGAAATTTTTGCAGGCGGTTCTCCAATAGTCGAACCACTCAAGGTCGGTGCCTGGACGACAGAAAAATTCAAGCTCCATCTGCTCGAACTCACGAGTTCTAAAGATGAAATTTCCGGGTGTTATCTCGTTTCTAAAGCTCTTTCCTATTTGAGCTACTCCGAAAGGTATCTTTTTTCTTGTGGTTCTTGCGATATTTGTAAAGTTTACGAATATACCTTGGGCTGTTTCAGGACGCAAGAAAATTTCGTTTTTTGCGTCTTCAGTAACCCCTTGAAATGTCTTGAACATAAGGTTAAATTTTCGGATATCGGTAAAGTTTGTTTCGCCACAATCAGGGCATGGAATGCTGTTTTCATCTATAAATGTTTTCATAGCTAAATCATCCCAACCTGCGGGATTTGTTCCGAAATCTTCAATCAGCTTGTCTGCACGATGCCTTGTCTTACAGCTTTTGCAGTCCATTAATGGATCTGAAAATCCGCCTACATGGCCTGAAGCGACCCAAGCTTTGGGGTTCATTAGAATTGCACTGTCAAGCCCTACATTATATGGGGTCTCTTGAACAAATTTTTTCCACCATGCTTTTTTAATATTATTTTTAAACTCAACACCAAGTGGACCGTAGTCCCAAGTGTTTGAGAGTCCGCCATAAATCTCGCTGCCTGAATAAACAAAACCTCTGCCTTTACAGAGGGCAACTATCTTCTCCATTGTTTTTTCGCTGTTGTTCATTATACCAACTCCTTTATATTACCTATATATTGTAAAGTTTATAAGCCTTGAAGTCAATATATTTCTTAATTATTGACATCATCGATCATTTAAGTTAAAATACATAAGTAATAGAGATGTTTTTATCTGTTTTACACCAATAATTTGTTTGGGGTGTAAGATGCTATGACAAAATATTTGAATAAACTTATAAACAACGGAGTTTTTGTGTAATGCAAGGGCTCCGTTGAAGTAATTTTTAGGGGGAAATATGGAGAGAGATGTTTATAATTCGCCGCTCTGTGAGAGGTATGCGGACAAGCAGATGAAATACATTTTTTCGCAAGAGAAAAAATTCAAAACTTGGCGTTCATTATGGGTTGCACTAGCACAAGCAGAGCAACAGCTTGGACTTTCGATAACAGAGCAGCAGATAGATGAGCTTATTGCCTTTAAAGATGATATAAACTACGAAGTTGCAGAAGAGCGTGAGAGGGTGGTTCGCCACGATGTAATGAGCCATGTTTATGCATACGGAGTGCAGTGTCCGCAGGCAAAGGGAATTATTCATCTAGGTGCAACTTCTTGCTATGTCGGAGATAATACCGATATTATAGTTATGCGTGAGGCGCTTGATATTATAATGAACAAAGTGGTATTGGTTATAAAGATACTAGCGGAGTTTGCAGAGAAATACAAAGACCTCGAAACATTGGGTTTCACCCATTTTCAACCAGCACAACCTACAACTGTTGGAAAAAGGGCAACTTTATGGATTCAAGATCTTTTAATAGACCTTGATGATTTGGAATATGTCAGGGACAGCCTAAAGCTGCTTGGCAGTAAGGGTACAACAGGTACAGGAGCGAGTTTTTTAGAGCTTTTTGAGGGAGATGAACAAAAGGTTTACAAACTCGATGAGATTATAGCGGAGAAGATGGGATTTGACTCTTGCTATCAGGTGAGTGGACAGACCTATTCTCGCAAGATTGATTTCAGAGTGCTTTCGGCACTGTCGTCTGTGGCACAGTCGGCGACTAAGTTCTCAAATGATATCAGACTGTTAGCTAGCAGAAAAGAGATTGAAGAACCGTTCGCTAAAAATCAAATTGGATCTTCAGCTATGGCATATAAGCGCAATCCAATGAGAAGTGAGCGACTAGCATCGCTTGCAAGGTATATAATTTCTAATACAATGAACCCAGCGATAACAGCTTCGGTACAGTGGTTTGAGCGAACACTCGACGACTCAGCGAACAGAAGAATATCTATCCCTGAGAGTTTTCTTGCGTGCGATGCGGTGCTAAATCTCTATGCTGATATAGCTGATGGACTTGTTGTTTATGAGAAGATGATACTGCGCCATCTAAAGGAAGAGCTTCCATTTATGGCGACTGAGAATATCATGATGAATGCCGTTAAAAAGGGTGGCGACAGGCAAGAGCTCCACGAGAGGATACGTATGCATTCGCAGGAGGCGGGATACGCTATTAAAATGGAGGGTAAAGAGAATGATCTTATGCAGCGAATTTGTCAAGATTCTGCCTTTGATATTGATGAGAGCGAGATAGAAAAGCTTTTAAATCCAGCTGATTACACCGGTATGGCGAGCTCTCAGACAAGCAGATTTATTAAAGAGACGGTAAATCCAATTTTAGATAGATTTAATGATAAGATAGCAGATAAGTCAGAAATCACAGTATAAAGGAGAAGAAAATGGTAAAAGCAATTGTTGGAGCGTGTTGGGGCGACGAGGGTAAAGGTAAAATTACCGATGTTTTGGCAGCAGAAGCAGATATTGTTGTCAGATTTCAGGGAGGGAGCAATGCGGGACACACGATAGTGAACAGCTATGGTAAATTTGCTCTTCATCAACTGCCTTCAGGGGTTTTTCATAGCCAAATAACTAGTGTTATCGGAAATGGTGTTGCGCTTAGCGTTGAGAATTTAGTCAAAGAGCTAAAAGAGCTTGCAGACAGAGGTGTTCCAGCACCGAAAATTTTAATCTCGGACCGTTGCCAGATAGTAATGCCGTATCATAAAGAACTAGATGGGCTTGAAGAGGCAAGGCTTGCTGATAAGTCTTACGGCTCAACAAAGTCGGGTATTGCTCCATTCTACTCAGATAAGTTTGCGAAAATTGGTTTCCAAGCAAACGAGTTGTTTGGTGACAAGGAAACAATTTATGAGAGGATAAATAATGTTCTTTCGATAAAGAATGTTTTATATAAGCACCTATATAATGTGCCGCTACTTTCAGCTGATGAGATTTATGCAAAACTAATGGAGTATAAAGAGGCGATTGCCCCATATATTGGAGATAGTTTTACATTTTTACAAAAAGCAGTTCGTGAAGGAAAAAATATTCTGCTTGAGGGACAACTAGGAAGCCTTAAAGATCCTGATTTCGGAATCTATCCGATGGTTACTTCATCATCAACACTTGCGGGATACGGAACAGTTGGCGCTGGAATTTCACCATTTGACTATACAGATATCATAACTGTTGTTAAAGCATATTCAAGTGCTGTTGGTGCTGGTGAATTTGTCAGTGAGATATTTGGAGAAGAGGCAGATGAGCTTCGTCGACGTGGTGGTGACGGCGGAGAATATGGAGCAACAACAGGCAGACCTCGTAGAATGGGCTGGCTTGACCTTGTAGCTTCGAGATACGGTTGTGAGGTTCAGGGTGCGACGAAGGTTGCATTTGCGGTAATTGATGCTCTTGGATACCTCGACGAGATACCGGTGTGTGTTGGATATGAGCTTGATGGTGAGAGGATAGATTATTTCCCATCGACAACAGCGCTTAAGAGATGCAAACCAATACTTGAAGTGCTTCCTGGTTGGAAGTGTGATATCACAGGGATAACAAACTACGACGATCTTCCAGAAAATGCGAAAAACTATATTGAGTTTGCAGAAAAGCATCTTGGTGTGCCGATAGCTTATGTATCGAACGGGCCGAAAAGAGAAGATATTATATACAGATAGATAGAAAAACAAGTAAAAAGCGGCAGTTTTGTCGCTTTTTTTTAATTTATTAAAATATTTCCACTTTAATTATTGACAAAATTGTCAATTTAGTATATTATATTATTCGCACTAAAAATTTACAAAATGAAAACAAAATATCGGGATGTGGCTCAGTTTGGTAGAGCGCCTGGTTTGGGACCAGGATGCCGCAGGTTCGAATCCTGTCATCCCGACCAAAACAAAAAGACACCCATCAGGGTGTTTTTTGTTTTATACGGAAGGATTCGAACCGATAGGCATTTTTCGTTAAAAAAAGGCTCCAGTGGAGCGTTTTTAGAAAAATGGGCATCGAGCCTGCGAGATGACGCGAGCATGTCATCCCGACCAAAACAAAAAGACACCCATCAGGGTGTTTTTTGTTTTATACG
>CAYJGP010000111.1:0-6239 GCA_964369435.1 uncultured Oscillospiraceae bacterium
AAGGGGTATCTTCTTTTCAATATCGGAAAACTGTGCTATACTAAAAAATATATAAGTACCTGAATATAAGGGGGATTAAAATGATTAAAAAACTTATCATAGCGCTTTTGACCATAACTATAATGCTTGCGTTATCATCTTGTTTTATAAAGCCAACAATACATATAACGCTTATAGAGAGTGATAATGTTACAAATATATATGAAAACCACTATAAGCTGTGGCTTGAGGAGCAGACAGGGTTTAATATTGAAATAAATGAAATAACAACGAATTTCAGCAGCCAGTATCTTGCACAAATTATTGCGGACGGCTCGCTTGAAACTGATATTGTTATAATTAATTCGGGCGAAGAGCTCGCCCCTGCATTAACAGAAAGAGAAGCTTATGGGCTAACTGATAGTTTTTTGCAGCTTGATGACTATATAGTTTCGGGAACAAATCTTTATTCTGTTTTCGAGGAATATAAAGATGCGAAGATGCGGGAGTATTTAAGTTATGATGATAAACTGTACTTTTTCCCAGCAGCAAACCTATCGAGAAGCGCTCAAAATGCAGGGTCATTATGGATAAACGCCGAGTGGTTAGAAAACCTAGACCTTGAAGCGCCTAAAACTACTGAAGAACTTATAGATGTTCTCTATGCTTTTAAAACAGGGGACCCTAATGGAGATGGGGTAGCTGATGAAATTCCGCTATCTGGAAGCGTTCAAAGCGATGATATGAAAACCCACTTTGCTATTATAAATGCGTTTACTTATTTCGATCATACGAGTTTGGGAATGTATGTTGAGGATAATGAACTTCAGTTTTCACCAACGGAACCAGAATTTCGCGAAGCAGTTATTTTTTTAAATGAGCTTTACGGCTATGAGTATATTCACAATAGTTTGTTTACGCTATCCGATAGTGGTCTTGCAAAGATAGCGACCGATACAGATAGTATTTTAGGGATGTTTTCTGCTTCGCACTTAACAGATATAGTTATGGAAGAGGAAGACTTTAGCAACTATATAAGTATCGCTCCGATTATGGGCACTGAGAGAAACGCCGTTATGGAAACAATAACTCCAACTCCTGCCGCAGCGATACTTGCGAGTACAGATAAACCTGATGAATGCTTTTTGCTGCTGGATATAATGCTCTCAGAAGAAGCTTATTTAGTGGCGACCTATGGTGAAGAAGGTGTAGACTGGATATACGCAGAGGATTCGGATGTGGACATCTTTGGCGATAAGGCAATTATAAAGACAGATAAACCTACAAATGGGACTGTTCAAAACAAACATTTTGATGGTGTTGGGTTAATGATAAATTACCCAGAGCTTACAGATGGAGTTTTCTATACAAACTATAATCTAGGCTATCTTGATGCAGAGGCATATAACTTAAATGAGCCGTATTTCAGAGAAAATGAGATAGGTAGAATAATAAACAGCAGTTCGCGTCTTGATTCCGATACTGAATACCGTTTCAGTATGCTTGAAAACTATATTGAAATGAGCCTCGAGAAATTTATATCAGGGGAGCTTGATGCAAGCAACGATGAAGATTGGCAAAATTATCTCGACGGATATTATGCATTTATAGATATTTTCGATTTAGTCGAAGCAGAACTTGATATTTAAGATAGGCAGAGTGGCTTGTACTATTTGTTCAAATAATAAATTGTATTATAGATAAAATCTGTTAATGTATGGAGTGTTTTAGGAATAAAAAAATAGGCATTTCAGTGGCTGTCAGATATGTCGGTTTAAAACATCTCTTTCACGGGCAAAAAATATTTGCACCTACAAAGCTGTGAGCACAAACTATGCTTTGGGTTTTACCAGTTGGCAAAGAAATTGGGAATGATTGTTTTGTAAATTTTATCACATCAAGGCTCGGTGCCCCTTTTCCTAAAAACTTACGACAGGCAACTTTTAAAACGGATAATGCATCTTTTGCAATATTGTCGTGGTTCTTGCTGTCGCCTTGCCCCACTCTGTATTGCGGCGCTTCGCTACCCTTGCTTTATCCGCTATCGGCGACGCTCGGTCGCTCACTCACAGGGCTTGAATCCCAGATAAAAGAAAAGTTCAAAGCAGATTTATCTGCTTTGAACTTTTTTGTAATTGACAACCGATTAGAATTTCATAATTTCAAATTACATAGGAAAAATAAAAATGACACTGAACCCAAACGAATTGGGTCCAGCGTCACGCTGGCGGAGAGAGCGGGATTCGAACCCGCGGTGCGTTTCCGCACACCCGCGTTCCAGGCGAGCACCTTCGACCACTCAGACATCTCTCCATATTTTCAACCATTGTATTATATCAAATTTTGCTTTAAAAATCAATGTTTTTTGAGTTTGTCAATAATATTTTTCTCATCTATAAATATTAAAAAATACACCTACATTATCTGTAGGTGTATTTTATTATTAGCTATTCTTTTTGTCAAACTCAGGATTGAATGCATAGAAGTTTTTGCTATTTAGCTTATCTTGAGCGATACCAACCGCCTCGCCAAATCTCTGAAAATGCACAATTTCACGCTCACGTAGAAATTTTATTACATCTCGCACATCGGGATCATCTGCAAGCCTTAGGATATTATCGTAGGTAGCTCTTGCCTTTTGTTCTGCTGCCATGCTCTCTGCAAGATCTGCAAATACATCACCTTTAGATTGCAGGTAGCTTGCTGTGAATGCAGGGCCACCTGCTGCTGCAGGGTAGAGGGCTGTTGTATGGTCTACGAAGTAGTCTTGATATCCACCAGCTTTAATTTCATCAATCGATAGGTTTCTCGTAAGCTGGTATACTATAGTGCTTACCATCTCCATATGCCCAAGCTCTTCTGTACCGATATCGGTAAGTAGCGCTCGAAGCTCAGGGTAGGGCATAGTATACCTTTGTGAGAGGTATCTTGTAGCTGCTCCAAGTTCACCATCTGGACCGCCAAACTGCGATAAAACAACCTTTGCCATCGCCGGATTTGGATTTTTAATTTTGATAGGATACTGTAATTTCTTGTTGTAATTCCACATTATTCTACTACCTCCCAAGGCCATGGATCTTCTACCCATTCAAAATAATTATCTGCTGTTGCAAGTGTGTTAAAAAGCGGGCCATATAGTCTTGTATACTCAGCGACAAGCATCTTGTGCATCTCGGCATACTTTTTATAGTAATTCAGAGCTGATTTGTTTTTTGGATGGGTATCTAAAAATAGCACAACTTCATTTAAAGCGAAATCAACCTCTTGCAGGGTTTTTAATAATTTTTCTTTTGTTTCCATCACTCAACCTCTTCCCCTGTAAATGGTAAGTCGAGCTCTTTGAAAATAGTTCCACGGGGGAGTCCGACATCTGGTTCATACAGATCGATAAATTTCTGTTTTGGCACATAAAACATCCCGACTACCCGTTTATTTGTTTCTTCAGGTTCGGGCAAAATATTCATATTATACACAATAAAACTCCTTTGTTAGTTTCGTAGAGTATATTATGCGAAACTGCTATTTTCTGACACGTAATGACAAATGAAATAGCAGCCTTGATAATCGATACAATATGAGTTTCAGCAGATTAATAGCAGCCGCAAAGACTTATATATACAACCTTTTTGCTCAAATTTTTTAGATATAATAAAAATAAAATTTTCAGTGTAATAGTGAAGATTTTGGTATTATGCTTTTTTAAAATCATGCTTGTAAAAATAAACTATCATACAATATTTACCTTATAAACTCTAAATATTCGACATAATTTTAAAAGATGATTGAGAATTTTCTAATCTAGTGATAAAATAAGAAGTAGAAGATGTTCGAGTGTTGTAAACTTGCACTCGAACATTTAATTGAGTTTCTTAAAGTACGATTAAGAGATAGATATCTACTTAGTTTAAAACTTTAAAAGTATTGACATTCAAAATGTAGTGCGGAGTAATACTCGATTTATAAATTGTATTGTAAAGAGGTAGAAATGAAAAAGAACGAAAAAATAATGTTGATTGCAGGAATTATCTTTGTCGCTTTCAATATGCGAATTCCAATAACATCAGTAGGACCGGTAGTAGATCTTATTAAAACAGAATATGCCTTATCAAATTCTGTTGCAGGGCTAATAACCACTATTCCTCTTTTGGTATTTGTGGCGGTGTCACCATTTGTAGCTAAAATAATTGCTTGCTTTGGATATGGCAAAACGATGATGTCAGGGCTACTAGTTTTAGTTATTGGTGAAGTGCTTCGCTCATTTGCAGGGGTTGTCGGACTATTTGTCGGTACAGCATTTATAGGAGTTGGCATTGCGGTAGCTAATGTGTTGCTACCAGCTGTTATTAAACTTAAATTCCCACAAAAAGTTGGGATGATGACAAGTGTTTACACCACGAGTATGGGAATATTTTCATCAATCGGAGCAGGACTTAGCTATCCGCTCGCATCAGACTATGGACTTGGATTTCAAAATGCTTTCGCGATGCTAATACCGATTGCTGTGGTGGCGATGATAGTCTGGCTGCCGCAACTTAGAGTACCTAAAGAGGTTGTTTCTGTTAAAAACGAAGTTGTTTCAAGTGGCTCAATATGGAAATCAAAGCATGCATGGGCGATAACGATTTTCATGGGACTGCAATCACTTTTGTATTTCACAATGGTAGCGTGGCTCCCAACGATTTTGCAGTCGAAAGGCATCTCAGCTGCAGCTGCGGGAAACATTGCAACAGCATTTCAGCTAGCGCCTATTCCTATCAGCTTTTTTGTTCCGATTATCGCATCAAAACTTAAAAAGCAAAGCCCGATTGCTGTTGTAATATCTGCTTTCTTCTTTATTGGAACAAGCTTAATACTGTTTACATCAAATAGCATTGCGATAACAATAGGAGTTATAATATTCTCGTTTGGAACAGGTTGTAGCTTATCTTATGCGATATCGCTATTTTCACTCAAAACGAAATCTGCAAAAAGGGCAGGAGAGCTTTCTGGAATGGCACAAACTGCTGGTTACTTTTTGGCGGCATTTGGCCCTGTAACGATCGGTGCAATATACGATATTCTAAAGAGTACGGAAGTTGTACTTATACTGTTCTTAGTTGTTTCAATTGGAATTCTGCTAATTGGCTCGATTGCTGGCGGAGATAAATACATAGAAGACTAACAGCTATACAGCTACAATACATTAAATATCAAACAAAAAACACCCTATGGGTGTTTTTTGTTTGTTTACAGCAGATATAGCTGTCATAATATTTTATAGATAAGAAAAAATACCTTGAACCCAAATAAATTGGGTCTAGTATCACGCTGGTTTGGATGACAAGATAATCCGCTACGCATCTTGAACGTCAGCTCATGGTCTCGCCGCCAATTTTGCTAAAAATGCTCCACTGGAGTATTTTTTTTACGCAAAATGCTTCTATCTCTTACCGAATTGTCACGGTTCTCGATATCTACACTTTTATAAAATAAAATAGATGATACAAAATAGTAAGGAGATAGTTATTACGTGATACAATTTTTTGATTTTCGTAACGATAAAATAAATCCTAAATAGTGAGATGGAAAAGATATAGAAAGATTTTAATCTGCTAAGCATTTTGAATATCAATAATGTGCAGTAGGTGTAAGTGAATGCAAAATAATAATTTGAAGTAATTCAATCTGTGGAACTGTATATGATAGAGAAAAGAGGTGTTCAGCCGCTGTTTTAAACCTCTTTTTGTAAATAGAATTGATAATAAATTATATGATTTGCAATTAATTTATTTGTAATGCTTAAAGTTAACCTTGCGTTTACCTTGCGCAAATATACTAAGCACATCACAAAAAATATTGCGAGGTAAATTATGAAAAACACAACTGAAAACAATCCAACAAAAAAGAAGATTTCTAAAAAACTAATTTTAGGCGTAACTGCTGGAGCCGTTGCAGTTTTGGCGCTTACGGGACTATTTAGCAAAAATACAGAGGTTATCGCAACCGGCGATAGTGATTTAACAACACTTACACTCGATAGCTTCTACAACACAATAACGGTTTCGGGTGATGTTGCAAGCGACAGCACAACCGATATCTACTCTCCACTTTCAAACTATACATTAGCATTTATCGAAGTTGAAGTGGGCGACACTGTTAAGATAGGCGATACCCTTGCAGTGCTCGATACCGATACCCTTGAAGAGAGTATCTATAAAAAAGAGCTTGCGATATCTGAAGCTGCAAAACAAAACGAACAGTCGATAAATGCGGCGGAGGAT
>CAYJGP010000112.1:0-6219 GCA_964369435.1 uncultured Oscillospiraceae bacterium
CTCACTTAAGGTCATCGCTTCTTTTATTCCGATTATTCCTTTTTTGACAAGGTCAATAGCCTCATCTATAAAGAATGTTTGATTTTTTGTTTGGCGAAGATAGTCTGCGATATCCGCTGTATTTCTTCTTGCAACTATCATGTTTCTAATTGTTTCGTCAGTTGCTATAATCTCAACAACAGCACGTCTTCCAAGGTGACCTAGTCCATCGCACCTTGCACAACCTGGGCTGCGGTGTAGCTTTGTTACATTATCAACACCAAATCTATTGAGGAATGCAAGCTCCGCATCGTTTGGTGTATACTCCTCTTTACAGTGTGGGCAGAGGTTACGAACAAGACGCTGAGATGCTGTTGCAACGATTGAAGATGCCGCAATATACGGCTCAACTCCCATATCAACGATACGCATGAATGCAGAAGCCGCACTGTTTGTATGCATTGAAGCTAAAACAAGGTGTCCTGTTATAGCGGCACGTGCTGCTATATCTGCAGTTTCGGTATCACGAATCTCACCAATCATTATCTTGTCAGGGTCCTGACGAAGGATAGCACGAAGACCACTTGCGAAGGTTAGTCCCGCTCTGTTGTTAACCTGAGTTTGGTTAACACCATCGACATATTTCTCGACAGGATCTTCAACTGTTAGCACGTTTGTGCTGACCTCTGATAACTCTGCAAGGAGCGAATATAGAGTTGTTGTTTTACCAGAACCAGTAGGACCTGTCATTAGGACAAGGCCATTTGGTAGCGAGATAGCTTTTCGCATTCTTTTTGCATCTTCATCGGAAAATCCGAGCTCTTCAAGCGATTGGATACCGAGTGAACTGTCAGCAAGAAGCCTTATAACTATCTTTTCACCGAATACTGTTGGCATGCTCGCAACACGGGCAGAAATTTCTCTACCGTTGATGTTCATCGAGAAACGACCATCGAGCGGAATTCTCTTCTCCGCTATATCCATATCAGACATAATCTTAATACGTGTTGTGATAACAGGTAGAGTTCTAACATGCATACGGACAATCTCTGAGAGAATACCGTCTATCCTGAAACGAATACGAACATCGTCGGCTGTAGGCTCTATATGTATATCACTTGTGTTGCTATTGTGCGCTTGAATTATAAGGTTGTTTACAAACTGAACAACTGGAGCGTTTCCAAGTCTATCCTCAACCGCCTCAAGCTCGCTTATCTCAAGTCTTTCAGCTTCATCGACAACCGAGCTTGTAGCATTTAGGTTATCAGCTGAAGAGCCTATTCTGTTTCTCTCATAATGTCTTATAATGCTGCCTGCGATATCGCTCTTAGTTGCAAGGCAGGGGGTTATAATCATACCTGCTGCAGTACCAACATCACTTAGCATATCGTAGTCAAGTGGGTCTGCGGTTGCGAGAACTAGCTCGTTTCTTTTTAATTTGTAGGGGATAACATTGTATTGTGTTGCAATGTCACGTGGGAGCGCTGCGATAACACTCTGCGGTATAATTATATCCGATAGTGTTACATATTCGATATGAAGTGCATTTTTAAGGACATCAAGAACCTCGTCCTCCGAAACCACCCCATTGTCAACTAATATATCTCCGAGTTTTTTGCCTCCGGAGCTCTTTTGATATGCAAGCGCACTTTGTAGCTGAGTTTCTGTTATCAGGCCACCTTCTACAAGCATATCTCCTAAACGTTTCTTTACTGCCATAACTATCTGCCCAATCCTTTCTTTACGACTTATTCAACATCTTCATCTACTATTCAAAGACTACTTGTAAATCTGAATCATCCGATGCGACTCTGTAAGAGTATTCGACAAATGAAATGGTCATATCTACTTGGTCGTTGTTGTCGATAAAATCTGTAAGAGTCAAGGAGGGGAATACCATATATATATTTTCTTTAGCTAGGAAATCGGCATAATCTAGAATATCTTCAATTGTTCCCTCAACTGATAGAGAGGAATTTTGAGAAATTATCTCGTAATAAGCCGGTATAACATTTATCTCTTCGTTTATCATGTGGCCTGAAACGAGTGCATGCGAGGCGATTGTTGATATTCCTAAATCAGTGATAGTGCTGTTTACAATACTTGCCTCACTCATCGATAGAGTTGTTACATCTAGGTCGAAAGTTTCTGCAGTATCAACGAAAAAGTTGTGGATACTATAGTTCTCGTCGTAATACTCATCTATTCCAACAGAAGCAATTGCTCGCTCCTCGGCTGCGATAGCCTCCTCAAGTTCTTCTCCTTGTGCAATAGTTCTCTCAAGCTCTAGTATTTCAAGGTCTAGCGCTGCTGCTTTTTCAACATTTTCATTGTAGCTTTCAACAGTTGGGAGGGTTACGAAGTAGTTTAGAACAAATAAAATTAAAATTGTTATTGCTAGTATTAAAGTGCTCTGTTCGCTTTTGCTCATATTTTACATCCCTTTCTGGTAATTTTGTAATAATTTAATTATGATTAAATGTGATAGTGAAATTTCAGAGTTGATTTCTAAACAGTATATTAAAAATCAACAGCTAAGTCTTTCACTTGTAAACAATAGGGGACTCTAAATTACAGTTTACCAACAACGGTGAAAGAAACCTCATTGCCAGTTTCGCTATAACCATAGTACTCAACATGGTTAAACAGCCCTGTATCTATAAGCGCTTCAACATAATCGGCAGCCTGCTGTTCGTTTTGGCCGTTGCATACAAAGCTGTATGTGCTGTCCGAATATGAGGCTGAAGTCACCTCAACCCCTTCAGGAGAGGCATCAACGCTATCGAAAAGAAGCTCTCTGTTAAACTCGCCTGTTGCGCTAAGCTCAGCTTCGAGTGATTGAAGGGCTATTGTGCTCTTAAGCCTTGATACAAGATCCTCCCTTAAGCTTCCATACTCTTCGATAAGTGCTAGAGTTTCAGGAGAATTAAGCTGTGCTTCGCGATCTTCAACAGCATTATCACTTCTCATCTCAAGGGTAACTATACCTACTGTTGCTAAAACATTTAATAAAATAAGAACAGATGCAACCCATATAAATTTATTTGCCTTAGTTTTAGTCTTCTTCTCAGGAGTCTTTTCGATTTTCGCCCTGTTAAAGAAGTTTATCTCATTAGCGCCAAGTGAGAGCATAGCGCCGATAGTATAAACAGCGGTGCTCTTTGAAAACTCTTCAGCAACATCAGCGAGCAGTGCACTTTTTATACCGACTGTGCTCTCGATAAGAGAAGATAGATTAGTATCTGCCTGTGGGCCGAATACAAGTATCTTGTCAATCGGCTTTCCAGGGAATTTGATATTCTGGTATGAGTTTAGCTTCTCGATGTTTTGTATGAAAACAGTCTGTGCTGAACTCGAACCGCCAAGACTTGCAACAACATCAAGTGAACTTGATGCTGAATCTACAACAACATCACGTGTTATCATATTATCAGGCGGGTTTAGTAGGTGTAGCGCTATGCTTGAGTCACCGAGTTTTGCAAGAGCTACCGTTTCACTATCAAAATAGTTTGAAATAAAATTCTCCGCCGCATACTGTGATGGCACAAGAGCTACTGGAGTTTTATCTAGGTTTTTTACCATCTCATAACTTCCATCAGCTACATGCTTTGGCATAGCGTAGGAGACGAAAGTTTGCTTATTATCTTCTGATGCCTTGTCTGTTGCCATGAAGAAATCAACATAATATTCATTTGGAGAGATATTTGCAAATACTTGCGACTCAACAGCTACTTTTTGCTGCTGACGATTTTTCTCCTTATGAAGATTTAATACAGAGTAAACAGTTGGCAAGTTTGAAAAGGACATCACAACCCTCTTGTCTGGAATTCTTGCAAGCACAGGTCTTAGACACTCTTCAAGCACCGAGAAATTTATATCTCCGTTTGCTGAAAACACATCTACTGGGGCCTTTATTGTTGTATTGCGCTCAACCACTACCTTCTTTTTTGTTCCTTGTGCGACTACTATATCTATGTACTCGCCGGAAAAATCTATACAGATCAAAATACTCCCACCTTATCTTAATATTTTTTATAATCCTACAGTGTCATAACTGTTGTAAACAGGTACCATAACCGCCACTAGAATAAGTGCTATCAATATCGCAAGTATAATAAGTAGTACAGGACCTAAAATTGAAAGGAAAGCCTCAATCGCAGTATCCGATTCACCCTCATAATACTCAGCAGTTGTTTCAAGCAAACCATCAAGGTCACCGGTTTCTTCACCTATAGCTATCATGTTTGGTAGCATTCTGTCAAACACTTCCATATCTTCGATAGCTTCTGATAGTGCTGTACCGCCACCTATTGCTGTTGTTGCTGCTTCTAGTTTCTCTTCTACATAGAGATTATCAACAACATTAGTGGACAACCTTATAGTTTCAAGCAACGGAAGACCTGCTGCATAAAGCATTGATAGGGTTTGGCTAAAACGACCAGAATAAATCATATTCATAAGCTTACCAACAACGGGTGTTTTAAGCTTAATCTCATCGATAACCCTTTTTATCTTACGCATCTTGAAGAGTGACGATAGCAGCAGATAAAAGAATACAAGTCCAACTACTATAAATAGCCAAAAATCACGCACAAAGTCTGAAAAGCCCATAAAGAACTGGGTGAGTGGTGGAATTTCAGTGCCCTCAAACATCGCAAATAAGTCCGGTAGTACAAATCCGAAAAGAGCAAGTACAACAATTACCGAAACAAATAAAAGCATTTTCGGGTATGCTGAAGCACTATCTACCTTACGCTTCATTTTGAGTTGTTTATCGAAATAGTCGGACATTCTAAGGAATATCTTCTCGATATTACCGCTCTCCTCACCACTCTCAACCATATAGCATAGTAGAGTTGGGAAGGCTTTGCCCTGAGCTGTCATCGCTTGCGATAACGAAGCTCCACCTCGAACAGCCTCATATACGTTTCGATAAATAGCGATATAGCTTTTGTTCGTCGAAGCTTCTATTAATACATCAAGGCTTTTTGTAATACTCATACCAGCACCTATCATAGTGCCCATTTTTTTACAAAATAGTATCAGCTCTTTGCTAGCTATCTTCGCGATGGTCTTCACATCATCTTTATTGACCGTATCTGTACTGCTATAATCAATACAGGTAAGGCCCCTATCGTCGATGAGTCTAAAAAATTCACTCGTACTTGCGGCTTCTATGACGCCTTTTTCAATGTCGCCTTTTTCATTACGAGCTTTAAAAGAATAATACTGCACTTAAAACCTCCTATATTATTGTACAGATTTGTTTATATGCCGGTTCTATTCAATAAACGACGAGTTTCACACCTACGTCGCTATTAGCAAAATCATAAAACATAATTTGAAATTATGTCAGTCTAATAGTGATATTTATATGATGTTGATTTGTTCAAAAAATTTAACTAATATACTTTACATTTTTGAAAATAACACAATATAGAAACATTATAGCATAACTTAATTTAAAAGCAATCGTTTTATCAAGTTTTTATCGCAATATTACAATAATTAGAAGATTTGACAATACAAATAAAGCGAGTTGTTTTGAATTTGTGATAACTTTTGATAATAAGTGAGAAATGTAGCAAAATTGCCACATTTCTCGACGTTGAACAAATTAAAGATTTCCGAAGTGTTTTAAATTATTATACCGAACGTTTGAAAAGTGCTGATTTTCAATTTAGTTTGAACTACTAAATAAATGTAACATAATTTTCTATAAAATCTTAAGCTGTTTTTATAGGTAAAATAAAAAAATTGCAGTTTACAAAACTAATAATAAATTGCGATATAAATATTGTTTTAAAAATTGATCGCAATAAGATAATAAGCGTAAGAGATATTTTACGAATTTCCAAAAGTCATAGCAAACTGAATTTAGTTTGCTTTCTGGGTTGTATAAAATAGAAACTATAAAATTTAAGGGTGAAACATCTTTTAGTATAAACTTAAGTGTGAGTTTAGTGCTGTGTTGCACTGCTTTGCCAACTTTTTATAATAGGAGCCATTAAGTTCAGGGCATAAAAAACATCCTCTAGTAAAACTAGAGGATGTTTTAGACGCAATGTTGCTGTGTTGTTGTACAAAAGTAGATACTCGTGTAAAACAATTAAATGAATAAGAAAAACGCTGAACCTAAAACAAATTAGATTCAGCGTTATGCTGGTGAGCCATCGGAGACTCGAACTCCGGACCCTTTGATTAAAAGTCAAATGCTCTACCGACTGAGCTAATGGCTCG
>CAYJGP010000113.1:0-6206 GCA_964369435.1 uncultured Oscillospiraceae bacterium
TGCAAATGTTACAGCAGGCGAGGCTGGCGGTATTACCCAGCATATCGGTGCTTACCAGATAAGACAGGGCGAGAATCTAATAACATTCCTCGATACCCCAGGACATGCGGCGTTTACCGCTATGCGTGCTCGTGGTGCATCGGTTACCGATGTTGCAGTGCTTGTTGTTGCGGCGGATGATGGTATTATGCCACAGACTATAGAAGCTATAAACCATGCAAAAGCTGCTGGAGTTTCTATAATTGTTGCGATAAATAAAATGGATAAAGCAGAAGCGAACCCAGATAGGGTAAAGCAAGAGCTTACAGAGCATGAGCTTGTTCCTGAAGAGTGGGGCGGCGATGTTATCTGTGTGCCTGTTTCAGCTATTACAAAAGAGGGAATTGACACTCTAATCGAGATGATTTTGCTTGTTTCAGAAGTTAAAGAGCTTAAAGCAAATCCAAAAAGACTTGCTAAGGGTACTGTAATTGAGGCGAAACTTGATAAAGGACGTGGTCCTGTTGCGACTATCCTTGTCCAGAACGGAACGCTTAAATCAGGTGACATTATAGTTGCCGGTGCAGCTGTTGGCCGTGTTCGAGTTATGACTGACGATAAGGGTAGAACACTTAAAACAGCGGGTCCATCAAGACCTGTTGAGATAACCGGACTATCGGAAGTTCCAGCGGCAGGAGATATCTTCAATGCAGTTTCGGATGAGCGTCTTGCTCGTGAGCTTGTTGAAGAGAGAAAACAAAAGGCTAAAGAGGAGCAGTTTGGCGCATACCAGAAGGTAACTCTTGATAACCTATTCTCACAGATTGCACAGGGAGAGATTAAAGAGCTTCCTATCATAATAAAAGGTGATGTTCAAGGTTCTGTTGAGGCGCTAAAGAGCTCACTTGAAAAACTTACAAACGATGAAGTGCGTGTTCGTGTTATACACGGCGGCGTTGGTGCTGTTAGTGAAACCGATATTATGCTTGCAGGTACCTCAAAGGCTATCGTTGTCGGATTTAACGTCCGTCCAGATGCTGTTGCAAAACAGGTAGCTGACGAAAATGGAGTTGACCTTCGTCTTTACAGGGTAATTTATGACTGTATCAACGAAGTTGAGAGCGCTATGAAGGGTATGCTTGCACCAAAATTCCGCGATGTTGAGCTCGGTTCTGCCGAAGTTCGTCAGGTTTATAAAATCAGCAACGTCGGTATCGTTTCGGGTAGTTATATCACAAATGGAAAAATTCAGAGAAATGCAAATGTACGTGTTGTGCGTGATGGTATTGTCGTTGCGGAAGATAAGATTGACACTGTTCGTAGATTTAAAGATGATGTACGTGAAGTTGCACAAGGGTATGAGTGCGGTATAACTCTTGCTAAGTTTAACGACATAAAAGAGGGCGACATTTTCGAGTGCTATATTATAGAGGAGTATAGAGATTAATGGCAAACTATAAAAACTCAAGACTCGCTGAGGATATAAAAAGAGAGCTTTCAGTTGTTTTTAGAGAGGTAAAAGACCCAAGAGTTTCGGGTATTTTATCTGTTGTTCGAGTGGAGCTTGCGGGAGATGGCAGCGAGTGTAAGGTATATGTGAGTTCTGCAGAGAGTTTTGATAAAGCAAAAGAGGCGGTAAATGGTCTTCGCAGTGGCGAAGGGTTTATAAAACATCGCCTTGCCGATAGAATTCATGTACGACATATTCCAAGACTTGTATTTATTGCGGATAACTCTATAGAGAAAAGCTCTGATTTAAACCGTATGATTGAGGATATGAAACGCAATGACAAATTTTAGTGTTAAAGAAACAGCACAGTATCTAAAAGAGCATGATAACTTTTTAATAATAGCCCACCGTGACCCAGATGGCGATGCTACTGGGAGTGCAGTGGGCCTTGCCCTTGCTATGCAGGCGATTGGGAAAAAGGCGAAAATTACCTGTTCGGACCCGTTTCGTGAGCTATTTTCTGATATTGTTTCGTTTGTAAAACCAAACGCGATAGAAAATGCTTGCGTGGTAGCTGTCGATACCGCAGAAGGACGACTTCTAGGTGAGCGATATCAACATCTTTCAGGTGAAGTAAACCTTAATATCGACCATCATATTAGCAATAGTGGCTTTTCAAAACACAGACTATTACTGCCAGAGTGCGGTAGTTGTGCTGAGATAATCTATCTTGTTATAAAAGAGCTCGGTATAGAGGTAACGCCAGAGATAGCAAAAGCTATCTATACAGGTATCTGTACCGATACAGGTGCTTTGCGATACAGCTCAGTTACCCCACAAACTCTTCATATAGCGGCAGAGCTTATGGAGGCTGGTGCTGAGAATTTTAAGATAAACAAACTGCATTTTGAAACGAAGAGCCGCGAGAGGGTAGCGATTGAGCGCGCTGTGCTCGATACCCTTGAATACTATTTCGATGGCAAAGTTGCGGTTATTTCGATAACCGATGAGATGTTTTTAAAAACAGGAGCAACTCTAGCGGACCTTGATGGAATAGCTACTATTCCAAAGATGATAAAAGATGTTGAGATAGGTGTAACGCTAAAGCAGAAGGGCGATGGATTTAAAGTGTCGCTTCGCTCATCATTAAAATACGATAGCTCGGCTATCTGTGCGGCACTCGGTGGCGGAGGTCATGCGAGAGCGGCGGGGTTTGAGATTGTGGAAAATCTTGATACCGCAATTAAAATAACATTAGAGAAAATAGCGGAGTTTATAAATTGAATAGTGGAATAATAATAGTGCACAAAGAGGCAGACTGGACATCATTTGATGTAATAGCGAAGCTTCGTGGGGTGCTAGGAGAGCGAAAACTCGGTCATTCGGGCACACTTGACCCAAATGCAACGGGTGTTTTACCTGTATTTATCAAGAAGGCGACTAAAGCGTGTGATTTGGTAAATCCAACTGATAAAAGATACATAGCAACACTAAAGCTCGGTATAAGAACGAACACCCTTGATATCTGGGGTGAAGAGCTTCTGCGACGAGAGGTAAATGCTTCGGCCGAAGATGTGAAGCGAGAGCTTGAGAGTTTTATAGGGGATATAGAGCAGCTGCCGCCGATGTATTCAGCGGTGAAGATAGATGGCAAAAAACTTCTATCCTATGCAAGAGCCGGAAAAGAAGTAGAGAGAAAACCAAGACCAACAAGCCTTTATTCTGCAAAAATTGTGGATTTAGGCAGTGATGAATATAAAATAGAAATTCACTGTGCAAAGGGTTTTTACGTTAGAACGCTAATAGACGATATAGGCGGGAAGCTCGGTTGTGGCGCTGTGATGACTTCACTTATAAGAACAGCCTCTGGACCATTTTCTATAGAGAACGCAAAGACAATAAGCGAGATAGAAGAGCTTGTGCGGACAGGTGAAATCGAAAAATATATAATGCCGCTTGAAACGGCTTTTGATAATCTGGCGACAAGCCTATCAGAGTATGAGCGTGTGCGGTTTTTAAACGGTGGCAAATTTAATAGAAATAACAAAGACGGTATCTATAAAGCTTTTTTTGAAGGTAGCTTTTTAGGACTTCTTAAAGTTTTAGAGGGGAAAGCGACAGTATATAAAAATTTTTTTGAGGAACAATGATTATTACAGATAATTTAAATGGGATTGAAAAAAAGAATAGAGCGGTGGCACTTGGTATATTTGATGGCGTCCATAAAGGGCATCGAAGAGTTATCGAAACAGCTGTAGAAAGCGGACTTGAAAGCTGTGTTTTCACCTTTAAAAATGGCGGTGGAAAAGATGGCTTTATCTACCCAGATAATAAAAAAGCAGAGCTTATTGCTGATTTAGGGGTAGAAACGCTTGTTTCTGTGGACTTTTCGCAGATAAGAGAGTTTTCGCCAGAGCGGTTTTTCACTGAAATTCTCATAGAAAAGCTCGGTGCAAAAATAATAGTTGTCGGTGATGATTTCAGATTTGGCAAAGATGCAAAAGGAGATACCGAAACACTTCAAGAGCTATCAGAAAAAAATGATATTGAGCTGATAGTTGTACTAGCTGTAAACCAAGGAGCTGCGCGAGTATCATCGAGTGAGATAAAAAATCTCTTAAAAAATGGAGATATTAAAGGGGCGAATAGCCTTTTAACAGAACAGTATCAGCTATCGGGCGAGATTATAGAAGGGAAAAAACTCGGTCGAACTATTGGATTTCCAACGGCTAATATAGAGTTTGTCACAGGACAAACGGTGCCGAGATACGGAGTTTACAAAACAAAAGTTTCACTGCAGGGCAAAAGCTATAATGCTATAACTTCAGTTGGAGTAAAACCTACTGTCGGTGGGGAAAATCCGCTCTGCGAGAGTCATATTTTAAACTTTAATGCGGATATTTACGGCGCTCATATAAAGGTGAACTTTATAGATTTTATACGAGAAGAGCGCAAGATGCGAGATGTTTTAGAACTTAAAACACAAATAGGCGAAGATGTAAAAAAAGCATTTGCAAACAAAGGCAAAGTATGATAAAATATTAAGGCAACAATCCATTTCTGTGCTTATGGGAGTATGCCCCTTTGGGGAGTTACCATTACCCTCTGCTCGGATATGGAAAATAAATAAAAAGAGGTATTATAATGGACAAAGTAAAAAAGAACGAAATTATCACAGCGCACAAGGTAACTGAGAACGACACAGGTTCACCAGAGGTACAGATAGCTATTCTAACAGCTAAAATCAACCACCTCACAGAGCACCTAAAAGTGCACAAAAAAGATCATCACTCAAGACGTGGACTTCTAAAAATGGTTGGTCACAGAAGAAATCTTCTAAACTACCTAACTAAGAAAGATGTTAACCGTTACCGTGAGATCATAGCAAAACTTGGACTTCGTAAGTAAAATAATTTTAAAGGGAGGTAGTTTCTATCTCCCTTTAATAGTATAAAGAGGCAATGTGAAGTTAGCAACAAACGAAGCATCCACAGGGTTTTTCGTTTATTGCTAAAACACATGCCTTCAAAAATAAGGAGGATAAAAATGTTTGAAAATCACAGAATATTTGAAACAACAATTGCAGGCAGACCTTTTAAAGTTGAAGTTGGCAAGATGTGCGAGCTATCAAACGGAAGCGCTCTAATCTCATACGGCGAGACAACTGTGCTCTGTAATGTAACTGCATCAGGGAAACCAAGAGACGGGATAGATTTCTTCCCCCTATCAGTAGATTTTGAAGAAAAATTATATGCTGTTGGTAGAATACCAGGCTCTTTTATCAGAAGAGAATCAAGACCTACAGAGAATGCTATCCTTGCTTCTCGTGTAGTTGACAGACCAATGCGCCCTCTCTTCCCAAAGGATATGAGAAACGATGTAACTATTGTTATGACTGTTATGTCGGTTGATCCTGATTGTTCACAGGTAATTGCTGGTATGATCGGTGCATCAATTGTCACAGCTATCTCAGATATACCTTTCAACGGACCTATCGGCGGTGTTTCAATCGGACTTTGCGATGGTGAAATTGTTATAAACCCAACTGCTAAAGAGCGTGAGACATCACAGATGGAAGTAACTCTTGCGGCTACGCGTGAAAAAGTTGTTATGATCGAGGCTCAAGCGAATGAAGTTTGCGACGATACTATGCTTGCAGCTATCGAAAAAGGACATGCCGAGATAAAGAAAATAATCGATTTTATCGACAGTATAGTCGCAGAAATCGGTAAAGAGAAGTTCACATTTACTTCAATGGAAGTTGATGCACAGCTTTATAATGGAATAAAAGAGTTTGCTCTTGATAAGATAAAAGTAGCTCTTGATACAGATGATAAAAACGTTCGTGATGCTAGAATGGCTCCTATCACAGATGAAATCAACGAGAAATTCTTAAACGAAGAGGGCGACAATAAAGGCGCTATCGGAGAGTGTATCTACAAACTACAAAAATATATCGTTCGCAGATGGCTACTTGACGAGGGTAAACGTGTTGATGGCCGTGGAATTGATGATATAAGACCGCTTGATGCACAGGTTTCACTAATACCTCGTGTTCATGGTAGTGGTATGTTTACAAGAGGACAAACACAGGTACTAACAATAACAACACTTGGTCAGATAAAAGATGCTCAGCTACTAGACGGACTTGATGATGAAGATACAAAGAGATATATGCATCACTATAACTTCCCATCATACTCAGTTGGTGAGACAAGACCAAGCAGAGGACCTGGTAGACGTGAAATTGGTCACGGAGCACTTGCTGAAAAGGCGC
>CAYJGP010000114.1:0-6188 GCA_964369435.1 uncultured Oscillospiraceae bacterium
TTAAATAGAATTCAAGAAAATACACTGCTTATAGTTACCGATGTGCATGTTCCTCATCTAGTTGAGAGTAGTGATGTATATAAAGCGTGTAAAGAGGTGGTAGTTATTGATCATCACCGCAAGATGGTGGGACATATAGATAATGCAGTCATCTTTTATCATGAGCCGTATGCAAGCTCTGCAAGTGAGATGGTGACTGAGATAATTCAGTATTTTGGCGAAAAAGTCAAGATTAAAAAAGATGTTGCAGAAGCGCTTCTATCAGGCGTTATGCTAGATACGAAAAATTTTGTTATAAAAACTGGTGTTCGAACTTTTGAAGCAGCGGCATATCTGCGCAAGCAGGGCGCTGATACCGTTTCGGTGAGAAAGCTATTTGCAACAACGCTCGATAGTTACCAAACAAAGGCGAATCTTGTTTCAGATGCGAAGGTTATAAAGGGTTGTGCTATTGTTGTGGCGGATGGAAGAAACCCTGATGTTTCGGTAATAAGCGCAATGGCGGCAGATGAGCTGCTAACTATTTCGGGTGTTGATGCTTCGTTTGTATTATATGAAGTAGATGGATTTATTAAAATTTCCGCACGCTCACTCGGAGCTGTCAATGTTCAAACTATGATGGAGGAGCTCGGCGGCGGTGGACACCATACTCAGGCTGGTGCAAATGTTTCGGATAGCACTATTGAAGAGTGTTACCAGCGTGTAGTTGATATTATTAATGTGGCAAAAGGAAAAACAGCAGAAAAGAAAGGATAGAGAGATGAAAGTTATACTACTAGTTGATGTTAAAGGTACAGGAAAAGCAGGGGAGATTAAAGAGGTATCGGATGGATACGCTAAAAACTTCCTGTTTAAGAATAAATCGGCAGTGCCGGCGGACAACAAAAATCTATCCCTCTTAAACCAGAAAAAGCAGAGTGAAGATCACAAAGCTCAGGTGCGTGTAGATGAGGCGGTAGCACAAAAAGAAAAACTTGAGGGCAAGATAATAAGAGTTGTTGCAAAGGCTGGAAAAGAGGGCAAACTTTTTGGAAGTATTACTACTAAAGAGATTGCAAAAGCTATCAAAACAGAATTTGCAATAGATATAGATAAAAGAAAAATTGAGCTTGATAACGATATAAAAACATTTGGGAGCTATGATGCTAAGATAAAACTTCACCCAGAGGTGGTTGCAACAGTTAAAATATCAGTATCGGAAGATAAGTAAAGGGGGATACAGTTGACTTCTTTGGAAAATTACGATCTCTATGCCCGTCTTCCATTTAATGCAGATGCTGAGATGGCGGTGCTTGGAGCTGTCTTAATCGACCCTTTTGCTATAGATAAGGTGACGGGAGAGCTCACTGTTGAGAGTTTTTATAAAGATGAGCATCGTGAGATATATTCTATATTTCTAACGATGGCTGCAACAGGACATACTATTGATGTTCTAACAGTGGCTGAAGAGATGAGTAAAAATGGTGTTTTTGAAACACCTACCCTATGTAAAAGCTATATTGCCTCATTAATTGAGGCAGTTCCCTCGGCAAAAACAATCGAGAGTTATGTAAATATTGTCAAGGATAAGTATGTTTTAAGAAGGATTGCTGCCGCTTGCCATAAGGTGGTTAAAAGTATCGAAGATGGCGGCGAGAGTGCTGAAAATATAAGGCAACTTGCCGAGAGTGAGATATATGATATCTCAAACGGCGTTGACAAAAACGATCTTTTTAAAATCGACAGGGTTATGGGTGAGGTTTTAGATAGACTAAGCCTGCTTGCGAGTGAGAAGAGTGCCGATGCAACCGGTATTAAAACAGGATTTCGCGACCTTGATAATCTATTAATAGGACTTGGTAAGCAAGACCTTGTTTTACTTGCGGCAAGACCGTCTGTTGGTAAAACTACTTTTGCAATGAATATAGCTGTAAATGTTGCAAAAAGAGGACATACAGTTGCTATATTTTCACTTGAGATGGGAAAAGACCAGCTGGGACTTCGTATGCTCTCAACCGAGAGTTTAGTTGATGTTTCAAAACTTCGAACAGGGAAGATTGATATAAATGATTGGCAGAAGATAGGTAACGGAGTTGAGAGGCTAGTTAAAACCGATATCTATATCGACGATAGTAGTGCGATTACAGTTAATGAGATGAAGTCAAAGCTTCGTAGGATAAATAAAAATAATAAACTTGGACTTGTTATTGTTGATTACCTCCAGCTTATGCATTCTGGAAGACGGATTGACAACAGAGTTCAAGAGGTTTCAGAGATCACAAGAGGTCTTAAAGTAATGGCTAAAGATCTTCAGGTGCCAATACTAACTTTATCGCAGCTATCTCGTTCAATAGAAAAACGTGAAGATCACAAACCAAGACTTTCAGATCTTCGTGAGTCTGGCTCTATCGAGCAAGATGCGGATATTGTCCTTTTTTTAGCGCGTGAAGTTATGAAAGGTGAAGATGCTCCAAGTGAGAGCTTTGCGGCCGATTGTTTTGTTGCGAAAAACAGAAATGGTGAAACAGGAATTGTGACACTGCAGTTTGATGGTGCGCGCTCTAGATTTTCCGATACGGAGTTTAGCAGAGATGAATAGTTTTGTTTCAGACTCACTTGCTTTTTCTTTGGAGAACAATCTGTTTTCAAAAGGTGAGTCGATTGTTATAGCTTTGTCTGGTGGCGCCGATTCGGTGGCACTCCTATCATTTTTTAAAGAAATTGAAGAACAGTTTGAGCTAAAACTATCCACATTCCATCTAAACCACATGTTGCGAGGAGATGAGTCTTTGCGAGATGAGCAGTTTGCAGGGGAGATTTCAAGAAAACTAAATGTGCCGTTTCATTGTGTCTCTATCGATATAAATGAAAAGGCAAAAAGAGAAAAAATTGGGATAGAGGAAGCTGGAAGACTAGCGAGGTATGATTGTCTATCGCAGATTAAAGCAGAAAAAATTGCAACGGCGCACAATAAAAACGATCTCGTTGAAACTTTTTTTATAAACCTTTGTAGAGGTAGCGCAGGTAGGGGGTTATCGTCGATTCCTGTTAGTCGCGGAAAGATAATAAGGCCTATATTAAATCAAAGCAGAGATGATATCGAGCGGTATTTAGATGAACGAGGCCTTCAGTATGTGACCGACTCGACAAATGCGCAAGATATTTACCAAAGAAATAATATACGGCATAAGATTATCCCAAGTTTTCTAGATATATCGCCAGATTTTTTGCAAAAAGTGGTGAAGACAACAAAGCTTATATCGGAAGATGAAAAATGCCTTACTGAGATTTCAAAAGGTCTAGTTGTAAACAACAGCATAAATATTAAAAAACTAAATGATGCGCAACCACCAATAGCGAAACGAGCGGTTCGAGAACTATTGAGAGAAAACAACCTACCCTACGACAGTATAAAGATTGATTTAATATTAGAAAATGCTAAAAATGGAAAAGGTGCTGTTAATATAAGTGGGAATATCTTTTGTCAAGTGTATGATAAAAAGTTGCAGATTGCAGAAAATAAAGAAAAAAATACAAGCGTTTTATTAATAAACGAGTTTTCTGACATAATTTTTTCAAATAAAAAGGTTAAATTTATAGAAAGCGAAAAAAAAGATATTGATAATAAACTATTGAGATACGCAATAAGTTGTGATAAAATTATAGGTGCGTTGTCTTTAAGGTTTAGGCGTCTTGGGGATTCGTTTGAGTATCCCGACAGAAAAGGCACGAAAACCCTAAAAAAACTTTTCAATGAACTTCGTATTCCAAAGTGGGAACGAGATAATATTATCGTTCTTGCCGATGAAAAAGGAGTTATATGGATTGAGGGAATAGGAACGGCAAAGCGTGCATTTGGCGGAGAAAAGCTTATACAAGTTGAGATTATAGGAGTAGATAAAGATGGGTAAAATGACAGGTACTATAGCTGATATCGAAAAAATACTTATAACCAAGGAAGAGATAGCTGCAAAAGTAGCTCAGATGGGAAGCCAGATTAACACCGACTATAAAGATAAAAATCTTATGGTGATAAGCGTGCTTAAGGGGTCGTTTGTATTTGTTTCCGACCTTATTCGAAAGATAGATATTCCGATGTCTGTCGATTTCATGTCGGTTTCAAGCTATGGCAACGAGATGAAAACAAGCGGTGTTGTAAAGATTATTAAAGATCTTGATATACCACTGCAAGATGTTGATCTGCTTATAGTTGAGGATATATTGGATTCTGGGAAAACACTACAATATATAACAAATATGCTAAAGGCAAGAAATCCAAAAAGCATAAAAATTGCAACCCTTCTCGATAAGCCAAGCAGAAGAGAAGCAGAAATAGTTGCAGATTATGTAGGTTTTGCTATACCTGATGAATTTGTTGTAGGGTATGGGCTTGATTATAGCGAGCTATATCGCAACCTCGATTTTATCGGAATTATGAAAAGAAGTGTTTACGAAACAGAATAAACAAAGCCTTTAGGGGCATGAGTATATATAATGACTGGAGTTGTTGCTTTTGAAAAAGAATACCAGAAATATAATTTTTTATCTGGTTGGAATTGCTGTGTTAATCTATCTGTTTTTATATTT
Source organism: uncultured Oscillospiraceae bacterium (assembly GCA_964369435.1). Lineage (GTDB taxonomy): Bacteria > Bacillota > Clostridia > Oscillospirales > Ruminococcaceae > CAYJGN01. The sequence goes on from CAYJGP010000114.1 coordinate 4,567, forward strand.
TTCAGATAGACCAGACCCGGTAACACATGAATATTCGGAGATAGTTTCCCATTTTGATAATGGAGAGGTTGACTATTTCACATTTGATATGGGAACGGGCGAACTCGTTCTAACGGCTAATGGGTCAACAGAAGAGATAACCTATACCGTACCGAATGTCAGTGTATTTCTAACACAGGTTGTTCTTGGTAAAGTTGATGTAATGAATGCCGAGGGCGCAGATATTGAATACGACCTAATAGCCGCAGAAGAGCTACCTTGGTGGGCATCTATGATCCCATCGTTTATTCTTGTTGGTGGACTTGTTCTGCTATATTTCTTTGTTATGCGCCAACAGGGCGGCGGCGGTGCTGCATCTTTTGGCAAAGTAAAGGTTAAATACAAAGCAGAAGGGGGGAAAACTGTTTATTTCACCGATGTTGCGGGAGCGGATGAAGAGAAAGAAGACCTTGAAGAGATTGTTTCGTTTCTTAAAAATCCAAATAAATATAAAGAACTCGGTGCGCGTGTTCCAAAAGGTGTTCTTCTAATGGGCCCTCCTGGAACAGGTAAAACACTGCTTGCTCGTGCAGTTGCTGGTGAAGCTGGTGTGCCGTTCTTCTCGATATCAGGCTCAAACTTCGTTGAGATGTTTGTAGGTGTAGGTGCTTCAAGGGTACGTGATTTATTTGATCAAGCGAAAAAAGAGAGCCCGAGTATTGTGTTTATCGATGAGATAGATGCTGTTGGACGTCAGCGTGGCGCAGGTCTCGGTGGTGGACATGATGAGCGTGAGCAAACTCTAAACCAGCTACTTGTTGAGATGGATGGTTTTGGTGTGAACGAGGGCGTTATAGTTATGGCTGCGACAAATAGAAAAGACGTCTTAGATCCAGCGCTTCTCCGTCCAGGCCGTTTTGATAGACAGATTGTTGTAAACTATCCAGATGTTGCAGGACGTGAAGCGATACTTGGAGTTCATGCGAGAAATAAACCTTTTGCTCCAGATGTTGACTTTGGGGTAATAGCTCGAGGAACACCTGGATTTACCGGTGCAGACCTTGAAAATCTATTGAATGAAGCGGCACTTCTATCGGCTAGAAAAGGACTTAAATCTATAACATCAACTGAAATTCAAGATGCTACAATGAAAGTTCTTATAGGTCCTGAGAAGAAGAGCAGAATTATAAAAGATGAAGAGAAAAACCTCACTGCGTTCCACGAGGCAGGTCATGCAATAGTTACCTACCATTGTGATACTCAAGACCCTGTCCATGAAATATCAATTATTCCACGTGGATTTGCAGGCGGATATACCCTATCTCTACCAGAACATGATGTTAGCTATAAGCGTCGTCGTGAGATGTTTGAAGAGATTGTGGTGCTTCTTGGCGGACGTGTTGCTGAGAAACTAATGCTCGATGATATCTCGACAGGTGCTTCAAACGACCTTGAGAGAGCAACATCTATTGCTCGCAGCATGATAACAAAATACGGATTTTCAGAGGCGCTAGGACCTGTTGTTTACGGTGAGTCTGAGCAGGTATTCCTCGGTCGAGACTTCACACAATCCAGAAACTACTCAGAGGGAATTGCAAGCTCGATAGATACCGAGGTTCGCAAGTTTATCGACGAAGCTTATA
>CAYJGP010000115.1:0-6149 GCA_964369435.1 uncultured Oscillospiraceae bacterium
CCTTCTGGATATTTTGGTAGAAGAGCTGCTATCGCTGTTGCCATTGAAGACTCTGCGTTTGCAGGGTCTGGAGGACCTACTGCCTCGCCGCCAACTGTCTCGATAAGACCCGCTTCTTCATACTCAAGATATGTTTCTTGACGTCTGTCAAATGGTGATATACCAGGGCCTCTCCAGATTTTAAGAACTTGGATAGGCTCGCCAGCTTCAACTTTTTCAGGATATAGATCTGTACAGATATAATCAAGGAGTAAGTCTGCCATCATCTGATCATCTTGGAACATCTGAGTAACACCTGGAATTGATGTGCTCTCGCCGTTCTCATCAATTAGCTGTGTATCAAATAGAACAACCTCGATACCTTTGTCAACAAGCATTGTAACTAGGTCATAAGCAGTTTCTTGGTTACCATGTGATAGGAACATCGCATCGTAATCTTGGTTTGCTGCTGTGTTTACAAAGTCTTGGAATTTAACATTGTCAACATCAGTTATATATGTGTCAACTGTCATACCAAGTGCTTCTGCTGTTGCCTCTGCACCTGCAATAGCCATCTGGAAGATATCTGATGAAGATACGTTTAAGATATATGCAATCTTCTTACCTTCGAGTGGTAAAGCTTCTGTGTCACCACCAGCCTCACTGCTGCTTGATCCTGAATCTGAACCTGAATCCGGCTCACTTGTACCGCCACCACTACATGCAACAAGCGACATAGCAAGTGTCAGCATAAGGATTAATGCTAAAACTTTTTTCATAATTCTTACCTCCATAATAAATTTGGTTTGAATGAATTGTAACACATAAAATTCACACAATCAAACAAAAAATTGGTGGTTTTGTATGGTTTTCTGTGGTTTTTGCCACTCGGTTATATGTTTATAACTACAAATATAACTTATTTTTAAAATTTTTATGGCAAAATGCACACTTTTGACTACTACCTTATGCCATTTAGACAATCAAACCAACTAATATTTGTTGATTTTGATATGAAATCCATTGTGGATGTCTCTGAAAACCACTTTTTTACGTGGTTTTGTTGTGTTGTTTTTAAAATCCCTCTTTATTTTAGAAAACTTCGGTAGTATAATTGTAATATTGTTTAATTGGTTAATATAACATATATAGGAGTTTATCATGACAAAAGAACCAACTACCGTTAAGATGCAAAAACTCTCTCATTGTAATTTTACTTTTTTATCAAAATATTTAAATAAGCAAACTTCTGTAAATGTATTGCTACCCTTTGGCTGCTATACACTTGAAGGAAAAAAAACTGCACCGCCATATAAAGTTATTTGGCTTCTACATGGGATGAGCGATGATTATAACACCTGGATGCGTTGCGGTATTATTGAAAACTTAGCGCGCGATTTTGGCATTGCAGTTGTTATGCCAGATGGCGCGAACAGCTTCTATACCAATATGATGCACGGCCCTGATTACTATAGCTATATAACAGAAGAGTTACCACAGGTTTTAGATGGAATATTTAACTTTAGCGATAAGAGAGAGGACAATTTCATCGCCGGCTTTTCAATGGGTGGATACGGCGCTTTAAAAATAGGTCTTTTAAATAGTCAGCGATTTTCAGCAATAGGCGCTTTTTCACCAGTAGCTGATGTCGCACAACTGGTTGCTGATGCATTTTCAGCTGATAAAAATATTGATGATAATGCCTTTTTAAACAACTGCGCTTCAAAAAAACTCGATCCACACGAAGTAATATATGCGCAAGAATTTAGAAAAAAGATGTTTTTATCTATTTGGGGAGATAATTACAAAAACTTATCCGGCAGTGATGATGATCTTTTTGCTATATTCGATAAAGCTATTGCAGAAAACAATATTCCAGATATCTATATGGCATGTGGTCTTCAGGATAGTTTAATAAAATCAAACGAGAAGTTTTATAACTTCGCTAAAGATAAAACAGATAAAATTAAATACGATACTATGCAAGGCGGCCATTTTTGGGATGTTTGGAATAAAAACATAGAGGATTATTTTTGTTATCTGCATAAACAGAAACTAATATAAAGTAGGTGATAGTATGCTTTCTAGTGAGCGAAAGGATATTATATATAATATCCTTATTGAGAAAAAGAATATTACAGTAACAGATATGGCGGCTCGCTTTAATGTGAGCACCGAGACTATTCGGCGAGATTTTGATGCTTTAGAGAAGGCGGGACACCTTATAAAATCATACGGTGGCGCTACTTTGAAGACAAATGTTTCAACAACAAGTTCAAAAAAAGCTTTAAGGTCTATAATGGTTGATTGCAAGCGAAGACTATCAAAAGCCGCTGCAAATTTCATACGACCAAATGAGTCTATCTTCCTTGATCACTCAACGACCGTATATGAAATGTGCCAGTATATTGAAGATATACCGCTTACTGTTATGACGAATTCTTTAAGTGTTATTAATCACTTTGCCGATAACGGCAATATAACCCTTGTTACCCCTGGCGGCACTTTTAATAACAATGCATATAGCTTTTTCGGCCTTGACACGATAAAATTCCTTCAAAGCCATAATCTCGATAGGGCATTTATCTCCTCGCAGACTGTCGATTTAAAAAAAGGCATCGGCGACTCAAATGAAATAATCGCAGAGCTTCGCAGGCAAGTTATTTTAAACTCGACCACAAATTACCTTTTAGCTGATAGCTCAAAGCTTGACCGGTCCGCTTTTGTTACCTCTGCACTTCTAACAGATATTGATTATCTCATCACCGATTTAGAACTACCGCAAGAGTGGCACAAGTTTTTGAAGGAATCAAATATTAAGTATATCGAGTGCGATAAAGATAACTAATGCAAACCCTTAACCTTTTTATTTAAATATAGCTAGCCAATTTTATCTTTTATCAGTCGATTAAACTCTATCATTTAGTTTTAATCTCTACTATCAAAAAAGTGAAAACGGGTGTGACTATTAAAGTCACACCCGTTTTATTAGTTGTCTAAATATTCGTCTATAAACTGAAGCTTATACTTCTCATAGCTTGCAAGACTTGTTACATCACAGTCGTGTATGCACCATGGTCTGTCTTGATTGGGGACAACACAGCTATATCCCGCTCGTGCAAACTCCATACACTGAGAAGCATCATAGAAATGCCATCCATCAAATAAATCTTCTCGCCATTTAATATCATACTGGGTGCAGATACAAAGCCCATCAACTGCAGAAACCTTTGTGTAGTCTTTATCATCTGATTTTTGAAAATTTGTAAGCTCCATTTTACCTGTATGGTTATCATAAACCGCTCCAGCGAGTGGCACACCTTCCCACCATACTCCATTCGCTGAAATATTTGTGCCGCCAACCATACCGATAAGCCCTATACTCTCATCTCGAAAAAGCTTTATCATATCAAAGACAAAATTCTTATTAATTATAAATACATCTTGGTGCAGATATATTTTATATTTCGCATCAGAGCGCTCTATCGCTTCATTGTAGGCAGATGTCATCGATATTGCGTCCCGTATTCCAATAGCTTCAACACTAAACCCACTCGGATATAGCAGTTGCTCGATATATTTCAAACACTCACAGTAGGTGCGTTCGTTATTCACCGATGTTACAAAACATATTTTTTTATCATTCATACTACTCCGCCTCCAGGTTTTGCAAAACCACTTCTTTTAGCTCTTTAAACTCATCTGTCAGCTCGTTTTGCAACTCATATTCACAAAGCAATTTATCTGCAGCTGAAAAATCGCCTTTTTGCGCATAAAGATAACTTAAATTAAATACTGTATCTGGATCGTTCTTATTAATATTGAGAGAATATTTAAAAAACTCTTCCGCTTTATCTAAATAATTCTTCGAGAACAGTCCAACAGCTATTTTGTTATAAAGGCTACCGCTGTTTATAATGCATCGCTGGGTAATAACATCTACCTGCTTATCAAACTTCGAAGGATTTTCTTCATAATATTTAACAATACCCTCGCTGCTTTTATCTGTTTCTACATCGTTATCGAGTCGCATTAGAAGATATTTAAGCTCAGTATCAACAGCTATCTCTGCTTTTTTAACAGAGACGATATATTGATAGGCATTATATTGGTATTTAATATCTTCGCCATACTTGCTTGTAATCATTTCAATAAGTTCGTTTTGACTCTCTGTAGTAGCAATATATGTTGTATTCGCTTTAAGGATTTCATATTTGCAGCGCATAAACATTTTCACTATCTCAAAGTAGGTAAAAAATCTCAGATGTGTTCTATCAAGTATTCCGGCATCGGTATAGGTAAAGTTCCCACGGAACAAATCTTCGATAACCGAAATATGCATAATATTTGGAATACTCGCAACTATCCTACCCTCATCTTTTAAATACGGGTACAGCTTTTTCAATACTTCATCGGGCTCTATTAGATGCTCTATAACATCCCCTATTAAAATATAGTCGAAAAAGTCCTGCTCGTATGGTAGCGTTTCGTTTTCTATATTGCCAATAACTGTAGGGAATATAGCGGATGCTACTCCTCCGCTATCCTCATCTATTTCAAGTCCGTATATATTTGCATTTTTATATCTCGCCTTCACCATAAGCAGACTGCCGCCACAGCCGCAGCCTATCTCGAGCACATTTATAGGTTTTTCAAAATCCTCTTCGTCGATTAAATTAATAACATCCAGCCTTATGTTTGAGCTGTAATTCGGGTCAAACTTCCATTTCTCCTTAAACTTTCTTCGGTTCTCCGCCATAAGCATTAGATATTTCTTGCTCGCCCCATCAAACGATACGCTTCCAAAATGATGCACAAATGCATTTTTGCAATAAAGAAGTTTTTTACCCGACTTTACAATTCGATAGCTTAAATCGTCATCTTCGTAGTTTCCTGGTGTAAATATCTCATCTAAAAGGCCAACTTCATCTAGAACGCTCTTTTTTATAAGCATACTAAACCCTACGAGTTTAATTCTTTGCTCCCAATTTGTTTTTTTAAAATTGTTTTGTTTCTTTGCAAAGTTTAGCATTCCTTTAACTGTATCATAATCAACTTTTATCGCCTGTAAATATGAAATACTGTTCGTACTGCTGCCGACAGCCCCTATACTATCTTCACTCCATAGCGCATCATTTAAGTTTGATAGCCAGTATGGAGCTACAATTATATCGTTGTTTAAAAGCAAAACACTCTCGCCAGAAGCTATTTCAATACCCTGATTACAACCAGCCGGAAACCCTTTATTCGTATCATTAAAAATTGCAGTTATATCATCTTGCTCTGCAAGCCAGTTTACAGTTTCATCTGTCGACGCATTATCGATAACTATTATCTCGTAGCAACCTGATTTTGTGAATTTACGAATAGATTCAATGCAGAGTTTTGTATACTCGAGTTTATTATATGTAAGGATAACAATACTCGTAAATTTATGCGACCTATTATCATTATCATTCCAATCAAATGAATGAAGTTGTTGCTGGCTTTTATTGGAAATTTCTATTTTACCGTTCATATTAAAACTCCTATGCATAATTTATCTTATGATACAACATATTATCTTAAACTACAACATATTTCGATGTTTTAACAGCAAATTCTCTATGTTTCGTTGACATAATGTGATTAAAATGATAAAATTTTCTATAGTAGATTATATTAAAACCTAATATAAATTCGTTATATGCAGAGCCGCAACAAAAAGTTGTGAGAGCAAGAGAATAAGATAAGTTATAAATAATCGAAGTTCGATTGTTTATTTAGTTTTAGGAGGGTTATTTTTATGGCCACAAAAAAGAAACCGATTTTATCGATAGGCATTATCATAAAAGATGAAATTAGGTGTATTGAAAAATGCTTAGAAGCGTTAACTCCACTTCGGGCCGCACTCCCCTGTGAGCTTGTTATTGCCGATACCGGCTCAACTGACGGTAGCCGCAAGATAGCAGAGAAATATGCTGATATTCTATTTGATTTTCCGTGGATTGACGATTTCGCCGCGGCGCGCAATGCTGTTATGGAGAGATGCAGTGGCGTTTGGTATTTATCAATCGATTCAGATGAATACTTAGATGCTGATATAAAAGAGATCGTCGACTTTTTTAAAGGTTCGGGCCCTAAGGATAAAAATACTGGATTTATAAATATTCGAAACTATGTCACAAATG
>CAYJGP010000116.1:0-6094 GCA_964369435.1 uncultured Oscillospiraceae bacterium
TATATTGTTATGATTTTTTGGACTGCGGGAAACTGCGGTCTTTTTTATTTTGTTTGAAGGTAGATGGTTATGAAAAAAGAAATTTTAAACGGTGCAGACCTTAAAAGAGCTCTTAAAAGAATGGGGTACGAAATTGCTGAGCAGAGCGAAGGGGCGGTTGTTCTTGTGGGGATACTGCGCGGCGGAGCGAAAATAGCTCCGATTATCCTTGAGGCGGCTGTTTCAAAAGGGTGTGTGGCAAGCTTTGAAACAATAGATGTCTCACCAAAAAGGGATGACAACAACCGAAATCCAAAAGGTGAAACCACCATTGGCAATACCGATAATCTCGATATTATTCTAGTAGATGATGTCCTCTATACTGGCAGAAGTGTACGGGCAGCTATAGATATAATTATGGAGCTTGGTAGGCCTTGTAGAATTCGTGTTGCAACGGCGGTCGATAGAGGGCACAGAGAGCTTCCGATAAAAGCGGATTTTGTTGGAAAGAATATCCCACCCGATTCCCCAGAGCGGGTAAAGGTATTTTTAGAAGGTGAGAGCGAGGGGGTATATTTAATTGAAGACGCTGATTAAAAATGCTCGAAGCTATAAAGGCGATATCGTCGATATAGAGATAGAAAACGGCATTATCACAAGTCTTTGTGGGAAATCTGGAGATATGGTGATAGACGGCAGCGGCCTTGTTGCTATTCCTGGCATCTGCGATATTCACGTCCATCTGCGTGATCCGGGACAGAGCCATAAAGAAACGATAGAAACAGCAACTGCGGCGGCGTTTGCTGGTGGTATTACCGAGATAGTTGCAATGCCAAATACCTCACCAGTGACCGACTGCACAGAGGTTTTAGAATATATAAAAGCGAAAAATTCAAAACTACGTATTCATCTAGCACCAGCGATAACAAAGGGACTTTTAGGTGAAGAGATAACAGATATAGAAGCGCTTATAAAAGCTGGAGCGGTAGCCTTTACCGATGACGGCAGGCCGACTGAAAACAAAGCGCTACTCGGTGTTGCGGCAGAGCGGATTGCAAAAAACAACAGATTTATCTTAACCCACAGCGAAGATTTAAAGATTGTAAACGGTGGAATAATCCACAAGGGAGAAGTTTCAGAGAAACTTGGAGTTTTGGGGATAGACCGCGAGAGCGAGAGGGTGGCAACTGCCGCCGATATAAAAGCGGTTACTGAGGCAGGATGCCATATACACATCTGCCATGTCAGCACAAAAGAGGCAGTCGATGTTATACGAGCGTCGAAAAAAGAGGGTCTTTCAGTAACTTGTGAAACCGCTCCACACTACTTCTCGCTCACCGATAAACTGCTGTTAAAAATAGATGCCGACTATCGAATGAACCCACCACTTCGTGAAGAGGCAGATGTTAAAGCGATAATAGAGGGTCTTTGCGATGGCACGATCGACTGTATAGCAACCGACCATGCACCGCACGCACCAGAGGAGAAGAAAAACTTTGAGAGTGCACCAAATGGAATTATAGGACTTGAAACTTCGTTTGCCGCATCTTATACCTACCTTGTTCGAAGCGGTATTTTCACCCTACCACAACTTATAGAAAAGATGACAACTGCCCCACGGAAGATAATTGGCAGTGAGGATATAGATATAAAAGAGGGAGATAGAGCGGATATAGCGCTTATAAACCTTGAGAGCGAATACACAGTGGATCCTGAGAAATTTAAAAGCAAGAGCAAAAACAGCCCATACAAAGGTATGAAGCTGTTTGGAGAAGTAGAGTACACCGTTTTAAACGGTGAGGTTGTATATAGAAAAGGAGAATAATAATGAGTTTTGACAGATTAATTGAGAGAATTGCAAAGACACAAAATCCAACGGTGGTAGGGCTTGACCCAACACTCGACTTTATACCGAACAAGATAAAAAACAAAGCTTTCTCAGAGCACGGCGAAACATTAAAAGGAGCAGCGGCTGCAGTTTATCGCTACAACAAGCTTATTATAGACGGTATCGCTGATATCGTGCCTGCAATAAAACCACAATCGGCTTTTTATGAGGCGCTCGGTTTTCATGGTGTTCGCACATTCTACAAAACAATAAAGTATGCGAAAAAACAAGGTCTTTTTGTAATAGCAGATGGCAAAAGAAATGATATCGGCTCAACTGTTGCGCAGTATTCTAATGCATATCTTGGAACGACTATTGTTGGCGATAATGAGTTTGAGGCTTTTGGTGCTGATGCGCTCACAGTTAACGGCTACGAGGGGACAGATGGTATAGCGCCACTTGTTGATAACTGCAAAAAACACGATAAGGGAATTTTTGTCCTTGTTAAAACATCAAACCCTTCAAGCGGTGAGCTTCAAGACCTTAAAATAGGCGATAAAGAGGTATACAGCGTTATGGGTGATCTCTGCACAAAATGGGGCGAGGATAATATCGGAAAATACGGATATAGTGCGGTAGGTGTTGTTGTTGGCGCTACCTACCCACAGCAGTTAACTCAGCTGAGAGAACAGCTAAAAAGTTCAGTAATACTAATCCCAGGCTATGGCGCGCAGGGCGGCGGTGCAGGCGATGTAGCGCCTGGATTTGATAAAAATGGATGTGGCGCAATAGTTAATGCATCACGCTCGATTATAACCGCATGGAAATCAGAGGGTGCACCATCGAACGCAGGCGAAGCTGCAAGAGAAGCGGCACTTTTGATGAAGAAAGAGATTATGAGTGAAATTGGCGAGATAGTACTATAAAAGGAGAAGTTATGATATTAGTTGATGCAAAACCGGCACACCTTATACTGCAAAACGGAAGAGTTTTCGAGGGGAAAAGTTTTGGCGCAGAGGGGACATCTGTCGGTGAAGTTGTCTTTACAACGACGATGACAGGCTACCAAGAGGTGCTAACCGACCTTTCTTTCCATGGGCAGATTGTAACCCAAACTTACCCGCTCATTGGAAACTATGGTGTTAATATAGTCGACTATGAGTCGCATAAAGCAGCGGTTTCGGGGTATATTGTCCGCGAGTGGTGCGAGAATCCCTCGAACTTTCGCTGTGAGAACACGATTGATGAGTTTTTAAAGAAATTTAACATAATAGGGCTTTTCGATATAGACACAAGGGCGCTCACTCGAATTATCCGTGAGAGCGGCGTTTTAAACGGAGTTATCACAACAGATTACACAGAAGAGCGAAAAGATGAGTTTGTGAAGATGGCAGAAGAGTTTATGATAGTTGGTGCTGTGGCTTCGGTTACCTGTGATAAGGTGCGCTTTCACAAGGCTGAAAACGAAAAGTTCAAAGTTGCACTGCTCGACTATGGCTACAAGAGAAATATTCTAAACAAGCTTCTATCATTTGGTATTTCTGTATACGTCTGTCCGGCATACTTCACCGCAAAAGACCTTGCAGAGTATGATATACACGGAATAATGCTCTCAAATGGCCCTGGAGACCCTGCAGAAAATAAAGAGATTATTGAAAACTTAAAAGAGATAAGGGCGATGGGTCTTCCGATATTTGGCATCTGCCTTGGACATCAACTACTAGCTCTGTCAAATGGGTTTAAAACCCATAAACTCAAATACGGACACAGGGGAGGAAATCAGCCTGTTACCGATATTGAAAAGAAGAGAACATATATAACAAGCCAGAACCACGGCTATGCAGTTACACCAGAGTCTGTTGATAGCGGTATTGCGACAATAAGCCATATAAATGCAAACGATAAAAGCTGTGAGGGGATAAAATATAAAAACGAGAGGGCTTTCACTGTCCAGTTCCACCCCGAAGCATCAGCAGGTCCGCATGATACAGGGTATCTATTTTTAGAGTTTTTGAGTGCAATGGAGGAGAATAATGCCTAAAAGAAGTGATATAAAAAAGGTGCTTGTTATTGGTTCAGGTCCGATAGTTATAGGTCAGGCGGCAGAGTTTGACTATGCAGGTGCACAGGCTTGTCGTGCTCTTAAAGAAGAGGGACTAGAAGTAGTACTAATAAACTCAAATCCCGCAACTATAATGACCGATAAAGCGATGGCGGATGCAATTTACATAGAGCCGCTAAACCTTGAAGTTATAAAGAGGATTATTAAAAAAGAACGACCTGACAGTATTCTATCTACCCTTGGCGGTCAAACAGGACTTAATCTTTCGATGCAGCTTGCAAAGAGTGGATTCTTAGAGGAAGAAGGGGTTAAGCTGCTTGGAGCAAACCCTGAAACGATAGATAAAGCGGAAGATCGGGCGATGTTTAAAGCAACTATGGAGGAGATAGGACAGCCTTGTATTCCATCTGAAGTTGTAACAACGCTTGAAGCGGCGCTTGATTTTGTCAAAACAATTGGCTACCCTGCTATTATCCGCCCTGCATTCACCCTCGGTGGAACAGGTGGCGGTATAGCTTATGATGAAGAGCAGTTTATAAAAACAGTTGAGAGCGGTCTTTTCGCAAGTCCTATAACTCAGGTGCTTGTTGAGAAATGCATTAGCGGCTGGAAAGAGATAGAATTTGAGGTTATGCGGGACAGTGCTGGGAATGTTATCACCGTCTGCTCGATGGAAAACTTCGACCCTGTTGGCGTTCATACAGGGGATAGTATAGTTGTTGCACCAGCTCAAACCCTCTCAGATAAAGACTATCAGATGCTTCGAACAGCGGCGCTTGAGATAATATCTGCGCTCGGTGTTGAGGGTGGGTGCAATGTTCAGTATGCACTAAATCCAGATAGCTTTGACTATGCGGTAATTGAGGTGAACCCTCGTGTGTCGCGCTCATCAGCCCTTGCGAGTAAAGCAACAGGGTATCCTATAGCAAAAGTTGCAACTAAAATCGCAATAGGCTATAATTTAGATGAGATAGTAAATGCTGTCACAGGAAAAACATGTGCTTGCTTTGAGCCAGCGCTTGATTATATCGTTGCAAAGTTTCCAAAATGGCCGTTTGATAAGTTCGTCTATGCGAAGAGAGAGCTTGGAACACAGATGAAAGCGACCGGCGAAGTTATGGCGATAGGCCAGAGCTTTGAAGAGGCAATGATGAAAGCTGTTCGCTCGATTGAGCTATCCCTCGATACACTCGACCTTAAAAAGCTAAAAGATTTATCTGATAGTGAGATAAAAAACCTTCTATCAGATACTTCAGATGAGCGTGCGTTTGTTGTTTTTGAAGCGCTAAAGCGTGGTATATCTCAAGATGAAATTTTTGATATAACTAAAATCGATAGATTTTTCCTCGGCAAGCTGCAAAATCTTATCGACTGTGAGCGTCTACTTGAGCAAAATTTAAATGAGCAGAGCTACAAGATAGCAAAAAAATACGGTTTCCTCGACAGCACAATCGAGAGGATTTCAGGAAAATCGGCAGCTGCATATAAAAAGCATGCAAGCTATAAGATGGTAGATACATGTGCGGCGGAGTTTGATGCTAAAACCCCGTATTTTTACAGCGGATACGACGATGAAAATGAAGCGCATCTTATAAAAACAGGCAAAGAGAAAAAGGTTTTGGTTATAGGCTCAGGCCCAATTCGAATAGGACAGGGGATAGAATTTGACTACTGCTGTGTTCACTGTGTTTGGGCGCTATCAAATGTTGGGTATGAAACTATTATTGCAAATAACAACCCAGAAACCGTCTCAACCGACTTTGATACTGCGGATAAACTCTATTTCGACCCGCTAACCCCTGAGGATATCGACAATATTCTAGAGACCGAAAAGCCTTATGCGGCAGTGGTGCAGTTTGGTGGGCAAACAGCAATAAAGCTTGTAAACCATCTAAAAAACAGAGGGATAAAAATTCTTGGAACATCGCCTGAGATGATAGATGCAGCGGAAGATAGAGAAAAATTCGATGCTATTCTTGAGAGTATTGGTATTAGACGCCCTGTAGGACAGACTGTGTTTACAGCGCAGGAAGCGCTTGTGGCGGCAAACAAACTTATCTACCCTGTACTGCTCCGACCATCGTATGTCCTTGGTGGTCAAAATATGATTATTGCTTTTTCAGATGAAGATGTAGTAGAATATATGAATATAATAACTGCCGGCGGAATAGACAACCCTGTTTTAATTGATAAGTATATGACAGGTGTTGAGGTTGAGGTCGATG
>CAYJGP010000117.1:0-6074 GCA_964369435.1 uncultured Oscillospiraceae bacterium
AAATATTATATCAAATTACCGTTTGTTTTTCAAGAAGTTTTTAATTCACTTTGCGTTTTCCTCAAATTTTTAGGGTTTTAGCGCTGTGATTTTCTTTTTTAAAACTAAATAATATTCGGCCTGTCTTGGGCGCCGTCCGCTTTGAACATTCTGAAATTTTCGGTGTTTGAGGTGAAAAAATAGTAATCGGTGTTTTCTTTTTTAAGCGGCTCTAAATAGTTTGGTATTATGCTTTTGTTATCTTCTTTGAGTATGGTAAATCCCGCATCCTGAACTGTTTTATCTGAAATGCCATAATAATAGATATCTATATACTCTGCGCCTTCATCTAAAAGAAGATTATATATCGAAGCGCCCATCTTTGCAAAATCCTCTTCTTTACCTAAGAAATCAACAATTCTAAAAACCAAAACATCGAGACAAACCATCTCACGCACAACCAAAACAGATCCTCCCTCTTTGAAAAATCTGTATTTTATATGTGGGTAATCGATGTATCTGCGCTTTAAATACCAGCTATCTTTTTGCGGTCTTTGCTCTGCGTCTATAGCTGTTTTTAAAAACTCATCGCCATCTATTTCGAAAAGTTTATCACTGCCTTTTACTGTCTCCGCAGTGTTTTCAATATCAACTTTTGATAGTTGCTTGTCAATTGTTTCGTTTATCATATATCCACGGCTTAGCTTGTCGGCAAAATTCCCAAGAAACCTGTATATCGGGACGACTTCTTCTCGTATATTATTGCAAGAGACAACCCTTGCTCCAACGATTTTTGAAACTTCAGCCATAAGTTTTAACCCAGCGCCTTTTTCAGATGGGTCTGCACACCAGATAGATATCCAGATATCCGATAGTTCCTTGGTAGACTTTATATATCCGCAAACTGCAACAAGACGCTCACTTAAAAAAGCTCCACAGAAATTTATCATATCACCGTCGAGATAGTAGTGGTTAAAAAACACATCTTTATTAACAAGCGGGTGGTTAAGTCCCCAAAACTCGTTTAAAAAATTAATTGCATCTTCCTTATCGCAAAGCGACAGCCGTCTGAAAGTATATTTACTCAATCTCTCTCCACCTTTTATATAAGTCGCTCTACTAAAGCAACTATATCTCCAACATTCTCAAGATTTAAAACATCGTCTATCTTAAACTTAATTCCAAACTCTTGCTCGATTGCAGTTAATATATTTATCTGCTCAAGGCTGTCCCAATCTTCAATATCATCAGCATTTGTTCCATAGGTTATAGATAATTCTTCGTCATCAAAAATATCACGAAATATTCCCTCAACCTTTATAAAGATACTCTCGTTCATATATCCTCCTTAAAAATTGCCATAAATACAGTGTTTATATATTCGCCATCTAAAAACGCATCGTCACGAAATATACCCTCGATTTTAAATCCTGCTTTTTTATAAGACTTTATAGCCCCAATATTGCTCTCGAAAACACGTAGGTATATTTTATTTAACATAAGTTTTTCAAAACCATATTCACAAATAAGCTTACAGGCTTCTGTTCCATACCCTTTGCCTTGTCCTAACCTCTCACCTATAAATATCCCAAACTCCGCCTTTTTTGCTATCTTATCGATATCGCGCAGAAATGTTGAACCGATATCACATCCATCTGCTTCAATAATAAACTGGGCTACTTCTCCACTCAAAACTTTCAAAAGCCAGTTTTTATGCACTTCTTCTGTTAGGTTTTCACGGTAGAAAAAATTTCTTTGGACAAAATCGCTATTTCTCCACCTGATGATATTTTCGGTATCTCTATCATCTATAGCTCTTAAACTAACCGCCACTATAAAACCTCCATAAAGCTTTCAGCTACCCTCTTTGCATCTTCTATGCTCATATCGGCATAAAGCGGTAGTCGCAGCAGCCTTGCAGAATACTCCTCAGTTACAGGAAGCATCCCCTCTTTATAACCAAGATCTACACCTTTTGGCGCTGAATGAAGCGGAATATAGTGGAAAACAGCTATTATACCACGCTCTTTAAGCTTTGCAATTACCCTATTTCTAGTCGCCTCATCTTCAACGATTACAAAAAACATATGTGCGTTATGGGTTGCATAATCTGGAATTTGGTTTATCTTTATTTTCCCTTTACTTACAAGCGGGGACAACATCTCTTCATATGTGTTGTATACCGCCATTCGCTTATCCATAATTTCAGAAAATCTCTCTAGCTGCGCGGTTAATAGTGCCGCTAGCATATCTGATGGTAGATATGATGATCCTAGATCACGCCATGTATATTTATCTACAGCCCCTTTAATAAACAGCGTTCTATCGGTTCCTTTTTCACGTATTATATATGCACGATCAACAAGGTCGCTCCTGTTTACAACTAGTGCTCCACCCTCGCCCATCGTGTAGTTCTTTGTATCGTGAAAGCTATAGGCACCAAAATCGAAAAGGCTGCCTGCAGGTTTTCCTTTATAGCTACTTCCAACCGACTGCGCCGCATCTTCTATAGTGAAAAGATTATGCTTTCTCGCTATAGCATTAATTTTATCAGCATCTGGAACAACGCCTGCATAATCAACAGGCATTATTGCTTTTGTCCGCTCGTTTATTAAGCTCTCTATCATATCTTCGTTAATATTCATACTCTCAGGGCGTACATCGATAAAACGCGGATGCGCACCGCGAAGCAGTATAGCATTCGCCGATGATGAAAATGTAAAACTCGGAACAATAACTTCATCTCCCGGTTTTATATCCGCTAAAATACATCCCATCTCAAGTGCTGTTGAGGCGCTTGTTGTGAGCATTGTGTTTTCTATTTTTAAAATATCACATAAAAGCTTGGTCGCGCGCTGTGTAAAATCTCCATCACCGCACAGCTTGCCCGAAAGCGACTCTGCAACATATTTCTTTTCAAGATCTGTAATCGATGGTTTAGAAAAATAAATCAAAATAAATCCCTCCAAATGTAATAACTTATTTTATCACATCAGAGGGTTTTATTCAATAAAATTTAGTTAAACGTACTCTTCTTTTAGCACTTTAACGACTGCAAATGTTATATCATCATAGAACTCTTCAGAGAGTTCATACGCTCTATCACAGAGAAACTGCGCCGCTGCTGCTGGTGTTTTTTTTGCTATCTCCTTTTTATGCTCTGATATCCAGCTGCCATCTTCAATAGCTCCACCATCTGTCATCATAATAATTATATCCCCATCATATATCCTATACTTTTTAAGAGGATAATTTTCACCTGATAATATCCCCATTGGGAGTTTTTCATTATCATATTTTATAAGTGTATCCCCTCTTAATATATAGGTGGGTGCCGCACCAGCCTTCAAGCTTTTTACAGCCCCTGTGTATAGGTCGAGCGAAATAGCATCTATAGTACAAAGGCTTTCTTCCTCACTTTTAACAAGCAATATTGAGGAAAGAAATTTTGAAACACTCTCAAAAGTCATTCCCGCTCGCATAAGCTTCGAGAAGGAAATCGCAGCAAAATTTCCATCGATTGCAGCTTCGTGTCCACTTCCCATTCCATCGGATAGGACAAGGTTTAGATTATCTTTATTATCGCAAAAATAACGGATAGCATCTCCGCAATATTTTTCTCCGGGATAGGTCTTTTGAGCGTATCCTACAGTCGGTATAAAAACCGATTTCTCATAAAATGTGAGATGTATATAGTTTCCCTCATCTACCGTAGGGTAGGTAAAAGATGCATCACATATATTTACGAGTATGTTTAAAATCTCTTTAATATCTTCCTTTTCAAGCTCACGAAAAGTAAGAGTTATAATTTTTCTGCCATTTGAGAGGTTTGCAACTTTTGCATCCTTTAGCTTAAACCTGCGCATCATCGCCTTTTCAATAGATACTATCAGCTCAGTATCTATATATTTTATCTCAGCTATTTCATCTTTTATCTCAAGCAACATACTGCTCATGCCAGATAAATTATCTCTGCATATATCTCGCATGCTCATTATTTTTTGCTTTGACTTTGCTATAACCACCATCTCTTTATAGTTTTTATTTATTTTTGATATTACATCTACTCGATTTTTACAATGAATTTTAAAGAAACGAGGTAGAGTTATATGGCTTATCTCACCTAGATTTTTAAGGCTTGTGCGTATCTCATTAAACCCTTCGAGCATCTGTGAATAAAACTCTCCTGTGCACTCATCTCTTCTCGAACACTTTTTGCAAAGGCTTTCCTCAACATCTGCAAATATATAAGAAACATCCCTTTGCATAACAGGGCTTGTCCGCTGATATAACCCTTCTATCATCTTTGAAACATCACAAAGTCCCTCAGCTACATTTTGAAGTCTTGCTCCGACTATCTCTTTGACAAAACTTTTTTTATCTTTTAGCTTAACCTTCTCTGATATATTATTTATAGCTTTTGAAGGTATTAACATAAACACCACAGAGGCGATTGCCGCCGATATA
This sequence comes from uncultured Oscillospiraceae bacterium, assembly GCA_964369435.1. Lineage (GTDB taxonomy): Bacteria > Bacillota > Clostridia > Oscillospirales > Ruminococcaceae > CAYJGN01. Next base: position 4,447 of record CAYJGP010000117.1, read on the forward strand.
AGCGTATAAATTGGATTTTCCATCTCTACAACAAGCAGGTATAGCGCTATTGTCGCCATATATGATAGTGCCGAGACGAATTTTGAAAAATCGGCAAATACTCCAGCTAAAATAGATGCTAGAATAAATGCTCCAACCGCTGAAAACGGTATAGCACCACTGAGCGCTGACAGCGAGAAAACAACTGCTGCAATAATCGCTCCAGCCCCTTCAGAAATTGCAAAAGAAATATAGAGAGCGAGAAACGATGCGACAACAAGCCCTGGTGATACCAGAAAAAAGTCAAAGAAAAAAAGCGGTATTAGAAAAAATGCAGCGGCTGCTATAATAGATATCCGCTCTTGCTTTGATGTTGAAAAAATATTGCGCTTATCCTCATATACAACTTCGTTTGCAACCGAGAAAAAATAGCAGGCTCCAAATGCTAAAAACCCCTCTGATAGGGTTGTTATAAGATAGGCTGTTGGTTGTCCGCTGAGTAGATAATATAAAATCCCTGAAGTATATAGAGATGCAAGGGTGACAAAAGGTGCTGCAATCTGGTCTCTGTGTCCTAAAAACAGCAAAATTCCATAACACAACCCAAGGGCCGCAATGTATTTTATCGATTCATCTGAGAAAAGAGCGTAACCGATAGCCGCTCCAATATACCCAAACGGCATCACTCCTCTCTTGCAGCTAGCAAAAGATATAGCAAAAGGCGAAAGGGTAAACACACTTCCAAGGGTTAAGAAAAACCCACCGAAAAAGAGAAATACCCCTTCGCCTATATTAAATCTATCTCTACTTATTACATCTATCCTTTTCACTTCTATCAGCCTCCGCATACAGCTTTTTTAAGTCAGTATACGTCTGCTTTTAAAAAAAGGATGTCGAAATTAAGAAAGTTTTTCTATTGCTTTTGCTATTCGACTTATTGTCTCTTCTTTCCCCAAAATAGCGGCTATTTCTATGCCTCCGCCCGGTGTAAATGCTTTCCCTGAGAGAGCAACACGCAGTGGATAGAGAAGATATCCGTTTTTAACTTCGAGTGTTTTTGCTCTTTCCATAAGCTTTTCATGTAGGTTTTCAAATGAGAAGTCTGTGCAACTCTCAAAGAGCGGCAACATCTCACGGAGCATCGAAAGTGAGCTCTCGGCTGTTGTCTTCATCTTTTTGTTTGTATAAAGCTCAGTGTCATATTCGCACATATCCTCGAAGAAATCGACCTGCTCTTCTATATCAATTAGTTTTTCACAACGTTTTTGCAAAACAGTGCAGAGAAGCTTTTTATCGATAGGGCGAGTTACCACCTTATCGATATGCACTGTTGCCTTTGCATAAAACTCATCTTCTGAGAGCGCTCTTATATATTCGCCATTTAAAAAGTTCAGCTTGTTTATATCGAATATAGCTGGTGATTTTGATATGTTTTTCACCGAGAAATGCTCTATAAGCTCTGGCAGTGTAAACATCTCACGCTCACCTCCCGGACTCCACCCGAGAAGCGCTATATAGTTTATAATCGCTTCTTTGAGGTATCCTTTATCGATTAAATCCTGATAGCTTGCGTCTCCGTTTCGCTTTGATAGCTTGTTTTGCGCATCTTTCATAACTGGTGAGCAGTGGATATATTTTGGAACATCCCA
>CAYJGP010000118.1:0-6063 GCA_964369435.1 uncultured Oscillospiraceae bacterium
AAAGTCGCGCTTATGACAACAACAGCTTCGTATTTTGTCATATTTACACCTCCTTCTGGTCTTTGGCTCCAATATTTGGAGCAAGGATTTGTACGCTTTATAACGTACCAAAAAATTATAGCACAAGTTGTACTATTTGTCAAAGAGTTTTCGCGAGTTCTCGCAGATAATCCCTGAATTCGTCGCCTATTTCGGGGTGGGTGAGTGCTGTTTCAACAGAAGCTTGCATAATTCCAAGCTTGTTTCCCATATCATACCTTGTTGAGTGGTAGTTAACGCCTATCATCCCATCTCTATTAGCTAAAACTTTCATAGCGTCGGTAAGCTGAATTTCACCACCAGCACCTGGGGTGGTCTCTTTTAAGATTTCAAATATTTCAGGTGATAGAACAACTCGTCCAAGTATTGAAAAAAGACTTTTCTCTTCTCCTGGAGCTGGTTTTTCAATCATATCTGTTATTTCGTACATACCGTCATTTAATAGAGAAACATCAAGTGAACTATACTTTGAGATGTCGCATTTTGGCACCTCTTTAATACCGGCAACTGATTTATTATATTTTATATATCCGCTGATAAGCTCTTTAGTAGCTGGTATTTCACCGATGACTACATCATCGCCATAAAGAATTGCAAATGGCTCGCCACCGACAAAATTCTCAGCGCAGAGTATAGCATGTCCAAGACCTTTCATCTCTTTTTGGCGGACAAAGGTTATGTTTGCAAGGTTTGCAGGGTCAACAACGCTTTTTAAAAGCGCCTCTTTTTCAGGGGAGAGCAGACGTCGCTCAAGCTCTTCGTGTCTATCAAAATGATCCTCTATTGCATTCTTGCCTTTTGAAATAATTATTAAGATATCAGTGATCCCACTAGCTACCGCTTCTTCTACTATATATTGGATAGCAGGTTTATCAACTATTGGGAACATCTCTTTTGGGATAGCTTTAGTTGCAGGTAGAACCCTCGTTCCAAATCCTGCTGCTGGTATAACCGCTTTAGTTATTTTCATGCTACAACACCTCCAAATGATCCAGTTAAAGCAAATGATTGGATAAAAAGACCGTAAAGTAGTCCGAAGATGATAAGATAAGATACAACCGCAGCTATGTTGACACCGCCCTTTTTAGATAGTGCAAACCTTCTTGCGTTCTCATCACTTCCATACTGGCTATTTATAGAATTAATATCGGCATAAGCCTTCTTTTTATACAGTTTGTTTGTAAGCACTAGCGGGATTACAGTCATTGCAAGGCTTAACATCCATAGGACTGTGGAAATAACTGAATTATTACTTATCTCTAAAATCGTCTGGTAAATAGCAGGTATCTGAGTGATTTCGATTTCAGGATTAAAATACAATATATTATTTAAGATAGCAGGCACTGCTATAATCACCTGTGCTACTGCGAGAATTAAAGCATATAAATATGATTTTCTATAGAGTAGATAGATAGGGCCTAGAATAGCCGCTGCAAAGTTTAGAGAAACAGTTTTGCGCTCAAAAGAATTTATGAAATATTGGCTATTATTCTTAGTGTACATAGCGATGTCCATTGCAGATACACCATCAATCATCCTATTTGGGTCTTTAAACATTGGCGGTTGTGTAAACGGATTGTAGCCATACTGAGGGTTTCCTTGTTGATTATTGCCATACTGCTGATTTGGCTGTTTTTCAAATACTGGTGTAGCGCAGTTTGGGCAGAAGAGCGCAGTATCAGGAAGTTGGTTGTTACAACCTTTGCATATAAGCGCTTTATTTTCAGTTTCGTATGTAACACCTGGTTCTCTCTCGTATACAAATCCCTCATTATGGAGTTCAAAATTTGCACAGTTTCCATTTTGCATATAGCAAGTACGATGATGAGGTGTACCACAGGTAGGACAGACGACTTTCTGAGTATTATCGATTTCACTTTGACAGATAGGGCATATATCGTTATTTCTGTTCATTATAACCTCTTTATAATAGTTTAGATTTAAATTTACTCAAATATTATACTACATTTCAACAGAAAAATAAACTACTTTACATTACAGTTTATAAATAATATAATAGAATACAGAATTTAGAAACGGAGAATTTTTGTGATAGAGTTAATTGAGCTACGGCAAAAACTGCTAAATACAGCAGATGATTTAAAGAATATAGAAGAGGCACTCGATATTAAAGGGGCAAGGGAAGAGGTAATAGACCTTGAAGAGAAGACCGCAGACCCGAATTTTTATTCTGATATTGAGCAATCTAGCAAAGTTTTAAAGCAGATATCTGATCTTAAAAACAAAATATCGAATTTTGAAGCTTTAAGCTCTTTATATGAGGATACGATAACTCTTATTGAGATAGCAGTTGAAGAGGATGATGCAGAATACCTAGAAGAGTGCAAAAGTAGTGCGAATAGCTTCTTTTCAAGGCTTGATCAGCTTAATCTTGAAACGCTATTAAATGGCGAATATGATAAAAATAACGCTATAATGGCTTTCCACAGCGGTGCTGGCGGTACTGAGGCGCAAGACTGGGTGGAGATGCTTTATCGTATGTATTCAAAATACTCGACTAAAAAAGACTTTAAATTTAAAGTGCTCGATTACCTAGATGGTGATGAAGCAGGGATAAAGAGCGCTACCGTTTTAGTTGAAGGGTATAACGCTTATGGTTTTCTAAAGAGCGAAGCTGGTGTGCATCGTCTTGTCCGTATTTCACCATTTGACTCTTCAGGTAGACGACATACTTCGTTTGCATCGGTTGAGGTGTTGCCAGAGATTTCTGATGATACAGTTGTCGAGATAAATCCCGAAGATTTGAGGATAGACACATTTAGAGCGGGTGGTGCTGGTGGGCAGCATGTCAATAAAACCGAGTCTGCTGTGAGGGTTACTCATCTTCCAACAGGGATAGTAGTGGCTTGCCAGAATGAGCGAAGCCAACATCAAAACAGAGATGTTGCGATGAAGATGTTAAAATCTAAGCTTATAGAAATTAAAGAGCGTGAGCACCTTGATAAAATAGAGGATATAAAAGGGGAGCAGCAGCAGATTGCTTGGGGTAGCCAGATAAGAAGCTATGTTTTTATGCCATACACTCTTGCGAAAGATCATCGTACAAGCTTTGAAAGCGGCAATATAAATGCTGTCATGGACGGTGAGATAGACGGCTTTATCAATGAATATCTAAAGCAACAGAGCCTAAAATGATGATTTTTATCGTTTCTTAAATGAAATATGATTTTAAATTTTTGTAAGTAGGTTACTTGTATTAAGTGCCTTGCGAAAAAATGAATTTTAACTAGAGGGAATTATTAATGAAGAAGATATTGTTTAAAGTAGTTGGAGTTTTAACAATTATTTTTGCTATATGGATAATGTTTGTAGGTTTTGAAACAAGTTACGAAACACTATGCATTGTTATTGGAACTCTGCTTTTAACTTTTGGTTGCGTTTCATTTATGTTTTCAAGCGATAAAGCATATAATGACTCTGTAAGCTCTGTGAAGAAGATGACGAATGTTCGAGGGATAAAAGTTGTAGATTTCTATAATGCCTTTAAAGACTGCAAATCGATACTCGGAGCACCTTGGCTTGGTAAAATAAAGCTTGTAAAAGGTAATGCATTGATATTCGGTCCTACACAAAATGGCGACTATCTATATTTGCATAAAATGTTTGGCAGTTTTTTTCTTGCGCATAACCCTATTCCATCATGGATTGTAGGACCAAAAGAAGAGCTTTGGAGACTTGATGCTACAGCTAATGATTTTAATATTTTCAGCGATGAGGATTTGGTTTGTTATTCAATGTTAGCGCAAAGTGCGATAGACGATGTATTTGCATCCCTTCAGAAATTCTCAGAAACAGGTGTGGCAATGCCTTTCCCAAACGATCAGAGGCTTGGGAAGGTTTATAGATTTGATGAGAGCTTTAAGCTAACTGGTCAAAAATTTTATCTAACTGATTATGACGGCAATCCGCTATATGAGATAGAGAGTAACTTTCCATTGAAAAATTTTTATATGAGGGATGTTAAAACTAATACAGAGGTTTTCAAAATAACAAAGAGATTATTGCACCTTTTAGACCACTATGATTTTTATCTCAATGGCAACGAATACGGATCATTTGAGCAAAAAATGGATATTATGTATGATAAGTTTGTTATGGAAACACCAGATGGTACATTTGAGATGAAAAATGTCAATGATAAAATTGGTACAAACTATATAATTAAACTAAATGAAACTGTTATAGCTACAATTGCAGAGCGCTTTAATCTGACAGCGCACAATATTGTTTTTGATAACTTTGTTTTACATGTAAGAGATGATAGACATCTGCCACTTGTAACTGCTATGGCTGTTATGGCGGCGAGGGAACTTCAAAGAGATAGGCAAAATTAAATCTGACTTTTTGTGTGATAAGTCAATTTGAGCCATATAAAATACTTAAAAATTTTATGAATTAATAGCAGGAATTTAAATATAGAACATGTAAAAAAACAAACCGATGCTTAAAAAAGCGTCGGTTTGTTTATTATGCGATAGTATGATAGATCAGTTTTAAAATAAGTATAAAAAACCTATTCGATTAAAGTTGCTATATACCCATTTGTCTTATCTCCACTTATTGTGATAGAATAAGACTCACCAAACTGTGCATCAAATGTTATTGGAGGGATAGTAATCGTATGTTCTTCGGGATATATGTTTTCAAAATTCGGGTTAAAATACTCTGTTATAATTGTAAACTGTATAGTTGTATCGCTTAAATCATCCTGATAATCAAAACTTCGTTTGTCGAGCGTATATATAATCCGCTCATCTTGCCTTAGCAATGACTTATCAGCATTAGATGACCCTCCGCTGCCGTAGCTTTGATTGCATTCGTAATCAATAACAAGCAATCCTATATCTTCTTTTAGGTTTAGCTGTATATCTAGTGCGATTTCTTCATCGGAAACTTCGAATTGCTTGTCGAATAAAATATCATAAGCTAAAAACAGGAGAATAAGCAGTGAGATGATACCTGTTGTTATTGCAAGTTTTTTCAAATAATTGTCCTCCAAAAATCTGTCTATAACCACTAAATATTTAATACTAACTATAATGGGAATTATAATTATCCACGAACCTTGCCATCGAAAACAATTCCACATACATAAGGTCCTGTATTTGTAGCAATAGAAGCGCCGATTGTTTCAAATCTAAAGCTTTTCGGGTTTAGCTGTTTTTTAATGCTTTTCTCAAGAAGAGAGAGCTGCTCATCAGAAATAATTCCGTGAAAAATAATTATATCCTGCTTTTTGATATCAACTGCATTTTTTGAAACGAGGTCGATAAGTTTTGGGATAATCATCTTCTCTCCACGCACCTTCTCTGGAATATCAACTTTTCCATTTATCAAATGAACGATAGGTTTAAGACCTAATACTTCACCTGCAAAAGCTGCAATTCCTGAAATTCTGCCACTTTTCTTTGCAAAGCGCAGATTATAAACGCCAGCAAAAGCTTCTGTTTTACTATATCTTTCCTTTAAAAAAAGAACTATTTCATCTTTAGAAACACCGTCTTTAATCATTTTACATGCATGACGAACAGGCTCACCAAAACAATAAGTATATGCAAGAGAATCGATGATAGTGATTTTCAAATCAAACTCGCCAATTTCCTCTTTAAGCATAGCAATAGCCATATTTGCATTATTATAAAAACCACTGCCAAAGCTGCTGATAGTGACGACAATAAGTTCTTCAATTCCATCTTCAATCGCTCTTTTATATGCACCTATACATTTTTCAGGTGTAACTTGAGCGGTAGTAGGCACTTCTTTGCAATCGAGTAGCATCTGTAGATAATCTTCTTTTGAAACTTCACCCTCTTCAAAAGACTCTCCATCTATAGTTACAACAGCCCTTAAGAGATCAATACCAAGGTCTTTTGCTTCATCAGGTGTTATATCTGATGCTGCATCACAAACAATCCTTATTTTTTCCATATTTAAACCTCCATAAACTTTATTACATAACAATATTATCATAAATCGTTTAAATTATCAAATTAATGTTGTATT
>CAYJGP010000119.1:0-6039 GCA_964369435.1 uncultured Oscillospiraceae bacterium
CCCTTGAAGTATGCGGCAGAGATGATATTCCTGTTTACAAAGGCGCTTACAAACCACTATATAAAACTATTACTTATGCAGTTGATGTTCATGGCAAAGACGGTATGAGCGATCTCGATTTAATTCACCCAAAAAAGAGAGCGCAGGAGATGCACGCGGTTGAATATATCCTCGAGACCGTTAAAAACAACCCCGGCGAGATAGAGATTGTCGTACTTGGTCCAGCCACAAACATAGCTCTCGCAATACTCAAAGATCCAGACACTATGAGCAAGGTTAAAAAATATATATCGATGGGCACCCCAGGCTACGGCCCAGGTACTGTAACTGCTGTTTCAGAGTTTAACGTATACTGTGATGCTGAAAGCTATAAGATTATGCTTGATAGTAAAGTTCCAACACTAATAGCTGGAATCGACCTCTGCTTTGGCGAAGGTGCCTTAAATGAAGATGAAATTAAAGCTATTAAAGGCAGCAGCAAAGTTGGAGAGTTCGCAATGCTTTGCAACCAGAAAACAGCAGAATTTATGAAAGAACGCAGTGGGACAATGTTTCTTGGTCTACCAGATGCAGTAACTGTTGCAGCAGGTATTTGGGATGACTGTATTATAAAGAAGAACAATGTTGAGTGTTTCTGCTCTGTTGCAGACGATCCAACTTATGGTCAGGTTGTTTTCGGCTCTGATATAAACTTCTTAACTCATTCTGAATCAAAAAACAACTATCACACCGATGTTGTTGAGAAGTTTGATGCAAAGCTTTATAAAAAACGCCTTGCAGAGCTTATAGCGAAAGCTTAACTCTTAATTTTTATAGCTTAAGACACAACTAAAAAAACAAGGTGCGAAGTGGCGTATTGTCACCTCGCATCTTTTTATATCATAACAGTCGCTAGTAGATAATACGATACGTACTTCAAAATTTCAAAATAGTTTATTTGTTGTTGTGAAAACTTTTTTATTGGTGTATAATCTTTTAGCACCCTTTTGACACAAAACAAAATTTCTAAGTGAAGTTTTAATATATAAATATAACGAGGTAACAAATGGATAAAATACAAGAAAATAAAATGGGGACCGCCCCAATTTTACCGCTCATTATAAAAATGTCTGTCCCATCGATGCTCTCGATGATGGTTATGGCACTTTATAATATCGTCGATAGCATATATGTCTCGCAAATCTCCCCCGATGCACTAACAGCTGTATCGATTGTTCTACCAGCACAGTTTTTGATGATTTCGGTAGCTTCTGGTACTGCTATAGGCGTAAACTCGCTTATCTCAAGAAGCCTCGGATCTAAAAATATTGATACAGCAAATGCAGCTGCTACACATGGGATAATATTTGCTATCTTAAGTTTTGTCGGCTTTGCTATATTAGGACTAATTTTTTCTGATATTTTCGTTGCTGGATTTACCCAGTCAGAGAATATTCGCGAGATGGGCAGCATATACCTTCGAATAGTTACGGTTGTCTCTGTTGGAGTTATGATGCAGATTGCCGCTGAGAAAATTCTGCAAGCTACTGGAAATATGATATTACCGATGCTCTCCCAGCTTATCGGCGCAGTTATAAATATAGTACTTGATCCTATTTTAATATTTGGCTACTTTGGTCTACCTGAAATGGGAATAGCAGGTGCTGCTACTGCCACTGTTATCTCTCAAATTATCGGAATGTTTATCGCACTGCTAGGTCTTAAATTCACAAAATCCGAGCTTCATATATCCTTTAAGAGATTTAAATTTGATAAAACTATTATTTCACAGATTTTCAAAGTTGGACTACCTTCGATGATAATGCAGTCAGTTGGTTCGGTTATGACAGTTGGTCTAAATGCAATATTGGCACAATTTTCAGATGCCGCTGTTTCTGTTTTAGGTGTTTATTTTAGAATACAATCGTTTATAATGATGCCGGTATTCGGTTTGACACAAGGACTTATGCCAATTATGGGCTATAACTATGGTGCAGAGAACAAAAAAAGACTTATGAAAACTCTAAAAATCGGCACGATTATAGCTATGGGTATTATGTGTCTTGGTACTTTTGCTTTTATGGTATTTCCAACACAGATACTCGGAATGTTTAATCCAACCGAAGAAGTTTTGTTAATCGGTACATACGCACTTCGAGCAATCTCTATTTGTTTCCCATTTGCAGCTGTTGGAATAGTTTTCTCAACGCTTTTTCAAGCAGTTGGAAACGGCAAATATAGCATGTTCATATCACTTATAAGACAACTTGTTTTTATTCTCCCAATAGCTTACCTATTATCATTTTTCGGCGTTCAGTTTGTTTGGTTTTCGTTCCCGCTCGCTGAGATATTCTCGATATTCGCAACAATTTACTATTTTAAAAACGTATATACTAAACAGATAAAATTAATGGCAAATTAATCAGTTCAACTAATTATATATAGGTTATTTAACCTCTTAAATTAACGATAACATAAACACTTATTAACTCACAAGATATCTAGAATAAAAAAAGACAGAGTGCTTCCCCACGGTCGCTCTCTGTCTTTATTTTTTATTCTCTCCGCAAATTATTTTGTTAACTTCTATACTTAGCCGCTCTTTATCTACCACTTTAAACCGCTTGTTTTCATATACAACAATCTCGCTATAATATAATATTGTCCGATTAATCGAGCGTGTGCTTGAATCAATCTGTTCTGCAAGCTCTTTTTTTGTGAGCATTTGCAGACTGCCGTTTTCATAGGCGTTTTTAATAGCGATAAGAAAACGCTCTTTTATCGTGTAAAAAACAAGACTCATCCTCATATCAGACCCATTTAACATCTTATCAGCAAGACCCTTCATTATAAAAAGGGTAAAATCGAAATTTTTCGAAAGCAGATTGAAAAACTCATCCTTTGTAAATATCGCAACCTCAACATCTCCATCTGCCATAACAAAAAGAGGATACCGTTTGCTCGAAACAAGCTCGCTCTCGCCAAAATGCAGACCTTCTTCATATCGAAAGACAAAAATATCTTCACCACTAACCCCTCTATTATAAACAGAACAGCTACCGGATAGCACGATAAAAAAGCTGTTGTTTTCATCTAGTGGCGAGAGTATTTCATCGCCTCGTTCATAGAACCTCACAGTATAATTATTTTCATTTAAAATCTTTTTAATTATCTTGTTCATCGTATCACCTTAACTGATTATATCATCTTTTATATAAATGTAAAAGCCGCGTACTTTCTATTATATTGTATAAAAATAGCCGCCACCTTTCTATGAAATAAACATTTTTTTCGGGACAGCTGTCCTGTTTTTTTACCTCTACAACTGCTATAATCAGAAAAAAGGGAGGAATTTTAATGAGAAAAATAATTATAGATACAGATACAGGTAGCGATGATGCAGTAGGTATAATGCTTGCTGTTTTATCTGGTGAAATTGAGGTTTTAGGACTTACAACAGTCGCTGGAAACTGCACCCTTGATTATGCTACGAAAAACGCACTTATGACCCTTGAAATATCTGGTAGAAGCGATATTCCTGTTTACAAAGGCGCTTATAAACCTCTTTTTAGAGATACATTTGATGCTGTCGATGTTCATGGAAAAGACGGTATGGGTGATCTTGATTTAATCCACCCAACAACTAATGCTAAAGAACAACATGCAGTTGAATATATTTTAGAAACAGTAAGACAAAATCCCGGTGAAATTGAAATTATAGCGCTTGGTCCCGCAACAAATATAGCACTCGCTATAATGAAAGACCCAGAGACGATGAGCAAAGTAAAGAAGATTATATCTATGGGTACTGCGGGTTACGGCAAGGGAAACTGTACCGTTGTTGCTGAGTTTAACGTTTATGCAGACGCAGAGAGCTATAGAATTATGCTCGATAGCAAAATCCCAACGGTTATTGCAGGGTTTGATATCTGTCTTGGTGAGGCGGCATTTAACGAGGAGGAGATTGAAATGTTGCTCGCAAGCGGCAAGGTCGCAAATTTTGCTATGCGTTGCAATAACACCCTTATTGAATACAATAGAAACCGCGAACATAAAGGCACTTTCCTTGACCTGCCTGACGCTGTTGCTGTCGCTGTTGCGCTTTGGGATGATGTTATACTAAAAGCAAATAACACCGAGTGTTTTTGCTGTATTGCAAACGACCCCTCTTACGGACAGGTTATTGTTGGCACTGAGAAAAACCTCATTACAAACGCAAAGAGCAAAATCCGCTATAGCACCGATGTTGTTGAGAAGTTTGATGCAAAGCTTTATAAAAAGCGACTTATAGATATTTTAGTTGCTGCAAAATAATAGAGCAGAAATACCGTATATTAAATATTAAAACAGGGTAGAGCAAAATTCATTCTCTACCCTGTTTTTTATTTTGAGTTTACAATTATGTGGCAGATAGTTTCTATCTATCGCACGGACACCCGCTTATTTTCTCATCGTTCTATTTATTGTATTTAAAGCCATAAATCCAACTGCAAATGCACCGAGCGGAATAAGCATTGTGAGCCTACCATCATCGCTCTCGCTATCATCGATTGTTGCATCTTCACCACTACTTTTCGACTGCTCACTTTGGCTATCACTCCCACTTTGCGAGTTTCTTTGAGTGTTCTCGTCGCTATTATTAAATGAGAGGGCATATAGGAGCGCTACAATTGCAAAAACAAGCATCAGCCGATACTTCTTCTTTTTCTGCTCGTTCATATCGCCGTCTCCTTTTTGTTTTATACCGTTTATTTTAGCATGGTTTTTTTAAATGTGCAATTTTGTCAGTTTCTTTAGTAAGAGAATTAAAAACCGGTTTATCTCTTTGGCAGATCTCTTCCACTCGGCTTTAGATATGGCTAAGCTTTGTGGTGAGGTTTCCAGAAATTTCAGCGTCTGCGCTACTGCTCGCGCTTATCGATTTTATATAATCGATAAGCGGCGTAGCCGACGCAACGCCCCGCGCAGTGGGCGTTGCGCGCGCGGTGGCGCAGAGGGTCTGTGAATTTATATCTATACACCCAGAGCAACTCAACTCGATTTTAGCAGACTGCCTTGTAAATCATAATCTTTACAATTACAACTCTTTTTAATCGTAAACTATTTAGGTTTTCTTCGAAGTCTAATAGTCATTATTATAGGGATGCTTTCACCCTCAAAAGGAACTTCATAAAACCCATCTTCGATCACCTTTCAAACAATTTAATATCTACATTAAATTATAGTATATTTATAGCGATAAATAAATATATTTCACATATAAAAACGAACAGGAAAACATTTTTAGTTTTCCCATTCGTCTTTTTTGTTTTATAATCTATAATATTTTCCTAAACTGTAAGTGTCCAGTTTTTTGTATCCTCTATCTTACCACACTGGATACCTGTTATCGTATCATAAAGTCTTTGAGAAACAGGGCCTATCTCTCCGCCGTTAATCTCCATTACGATATCTCCCCATTTAAGCACTCCAACAGGTGAAATGACCGCTGCAGTACCTGTTCCAAACACCTCTTTAAGCTCACCTGATTTGTAAGCTTCATAGAGCTCGTCGATAGAAATTTTTCTCTCCTCAACGGTATATCCCCAGTCAGAAAGTAGCTCGATACAGCTCATGCGAGTAATACCCTCAAGGATTGAACCGTTTATAGCTGGAGTTACTATCTTATCGCCAATTAGGAAAGCGACATTCATAGTTCCAACTTCTTCAACATACTTTTTCTCAACGCCATCAAGCCACATAACCTGAGCAAACCCTTGCTCATGCGCTTCCGCTTGAGCTTTTAGTGATGCTGCGTAGTTACCACCTGTTTTTGCAAAACCAACGCCACCTTTTACAGCACGAACATAGTTTTTCTCAACATATATCTTAACAGGATTAAGTCCTGCCGCATAGTAGCTACCTACAGGTGAGAGGATTATTATAAATAGATACTCTTGCGAAACAGAAACTCCGAGTTTTGCATCTATTCCTATAATAAATGGTCTGATATAGAGCGAAGTTCCAGCACTTCTTGGCACCCAGTCGCGCTCAACATCAACTAGCGCTTGAAGTCCAGCT
>CAYJGP010000120.1:0-5978 GCA_964369435.1 uncultured Oscillospiraceae bacterium
ACCGCACACCACCTCCCGACGAACTTCGCCAACAAAAACCTGTTATAATGGAACTACTCTCAAAGCTTGGCTACTGCGTTGTCACAAAAGAGGGATTTGAGGCAGATGATATCCTCGGCACTATTGCGAAAAACGCCGAGCGGGATGGCGATAGCTGCGTAATCTTCACAGGGGATAGGGATAGCTTTCAGCTCGTCTCAGAGACAACATCGGTACACCTCTGCTCAAATAAGGAAACTAAAGGCTATATTGAGGTTGATCCCGCGTATGTTTTAGCGGAATATAGTGTTACGCCAGACCAACTAATAGATGTTAAAGCGCTTATGGGAGACACTTCAGACAATATCCCAGGCGTTAAAAAGATAGGCCCTAAAACCGCCTGTGCCCTTATTTCAAAATACCATTCGATTGAAAATCTCTATGCCGATATTGAAGCCCTTGAGACAACTCCTCGAAACAAAACACTTCTTGCCGATGGGCGAGATGATGCTTTTATGAGCTACAAACTTGCGAAGATAGATACAACAGTCGATTTGAGTGAGGAGATGTGCGACTTTAAAAACCTCCCTATCGATTTAGCCGGTGCGAAAGAGATGCTAAAAAATCTTGAGATAAACTCTATTTTGAAAAAGGTAGAGGATGTTTTTTCTGGCAAAGTATCTGCAGAGCCTGTGAAAAAAGCAATGCCGCAGATGAAATCGCTTGAAGTTAAAGAGCTTGCAGACGGTAAGCTCTCAGGCGATATCGCCCTTCTAATAGAAGAAGAGATTTTATTGTGTGACGGTGAAACTATTTATAAAGCGCCTCTTGATAAGCTGTGCGATATTCTAAAAAATAACGAAATTAATATAATATCCACCGATGCAAAGGCGATATATAAAGTCGCATTACCCTCGCTGATAGATGTAAATATTATCTTCTGCAACAACCTTGCAGGCTACCTCTGCTACCCCGATAAAGAGAGTTACACAACTGAAAGTCTTGCGAAAATGCTAGGGATTGATATGCCAAGTGATGAGCAGCGTGCAGCGGTGGTTTTTGAAATACACAGACAGCTAAAAACCATCTGCGAAGAGAATAAAACAATTCTGCTTCTTCGCGAGATAGAGCTACCACTCGCAAGAGTTCTTGCATCAATGGAGATTTTGGGTATTCAGCTCGATAAATTTGGCGTTGAAAGATTTGGCGTTTCGATAAATATAAGACTTCAGAATATGGAGAGTGAAATATATAGACTGGCAGATGGTGAGTTTAATATAGGAAGCCCAAAACAGCTCTCTGAAATTCTCTTCACAAAGCTCTCGCTACCTCCTCAGAAAAAGACTAAAACAGGCTATTCAACAAACAACGAGGTGCTTTTATCGCTTCGAGGGGAGCATCCGATTATTCCACTTATAATAGAATATAGAACCCTCTCAAAGCTTGCATCGACCTATGTTGAGTCGCTTATTGAGAGCGTGTCTTTAGATGGGAGAATTCACTCGACATTCCAACAGACAGTGACAAGAACAGGCAGACTCTCTTCAACCGAGCCAAACCTGCAAAATATCCCTGTGCGAACAGAGCTTGGACGTGAAATTCGCAAATTTTTCGTCGCAAAAGAGGGGTATACCTTTGTCGATGCCGATTATTCGCAGATTGAGCTGCGTGTTTTGGCGTCTTTATCAGGGGATAAAATGATGACGACAGCATTTAACGAGGATAGAGATATCCACCGCCAGACTGCCGCTGAGATTTTTAATCTAGCGGAAGATATGGTGAGTGACGATATGAGAAGAGCTGCAAAGACGGTGAATTTTGGAATTCTCTATGGTATGGGCGCATATTCGCTTGCAAACGACCTTGAGGTCCCATATTATGAAGCGAAGGGTTATATAGAAAACTACCTAAACACCTATAGCGGAATAGCGGCTTTTATGGATAAAACCGTGGAGCAGGCAAGAAGCGATGGGTATGTAACGACGATGTTTTCACGAATTCGTCCGATCGCAGAGATACAGTCGACTAATAAAGCTATTGCGGCAATCGGAGAGAGGATTGCGAAGAATACCCCAATTCAAGGAACCGCTGCAGATATAATAAAGATTGCGATGATAGCAGTTTACGACAGACTAAAAGCTGAAAATCTCGATGCAAAGCTTGTTTTGCAGATTCACGATGAACTTATTATCGAGTGCAGAGAGGAGATTGCAAAAACTGTTGCAAAACTGCTTACCGAGGAGATGGAAAACTGCGTAAGTCTTAATGTTGCACTCAAAGCAGAAGCTAAAATCGGAAAGAGTTGGTACGATGCAAAGTAGAGAGATTCGCGAGAGCGACCTTGCAAAAATTGCGGAGATTGAGGCAAACTCGATAAAGACGCCGTGGAGCCTTCAAGGCTATACCGAGGCTTTTTCGACTCCTAGCTTTTTGGGGCTTGTTGCGGTTATTGATGCGAAAATCGTTGGATATATCACCGGCAGCAAAATTTTAGATGAAGTTTATATCAACAACATAGCGGTTGCAAAGAGCTATCGAAGAAGAGGAGTTGGTGATATGCTGATTTGCGATTTTGTGAAACTTTGCAAAGAATATGCATTTATAACTCTTGAGGTGCGAGATAGTAATGAACAAGCAAAGAAACTATATGAAAAACACGGATTTAAAATAGTTGGAATACGAAAAGGATACTATAAAAATCCCGCGGAAGATGCGCGTCTTATGACGAAAATAGGAGATTTTAATGAGCGATAAAACAAAAAGATACAGTTTAGGGGAAGAGATTTTCTCAGGTGTTTCCCATGGAATAGGTGCGCTTATAGGCGTTATCACGATGACTATTTTAATAGTTTTTGCGGCGCAGAGTGGAGATGTCATCGCTGTACTGTCGGTTATAGTGTATGGGATTTCGATGATACTGCTATATACCTTCTCAACCCTCTATCACTCGATTACAAACAATACTGCCAAAAAGGTTTTTAGAGTACTCGACCATAGCTCGATATTTATTTTTATAGCAGGAACATATACTCCATTTTGCCTTGTCACCCTTCGCGGTGAAGTCGGATACCGACTTTTTGCTGTCGTTTGGGCAGCGGCAATAGTTGGTATAATTTTAAACTGCTTTAATATCGAGAAGTTTAAATACCTCTCGATGGGGATATATCTCATTATGGGATGGGTTGTGGTAACGGCAATTAACCCACTCCTTGAAACGCTTCCGCCAGCTGGGTTCTACCTTCTTTTAGCAGGTGGCATTTGCTATACTGTTGGCGTTATCTTTTATGCGATAAAGATTAAATGGATGCACGGCATCTGGCACCTATTCTGCCTTGGCGGCACAGTAACCCACTTTCTCTCGATACTGCTGTTTGTTATAATCAAATAAACGCATAGAGAAAATTTGTTTCTGGGCTTAACTTATGATATTTGGTGAGCTGAGAGAATGCTGTTTAAAAAATAAACACGGAGATTTATATGTATATTTTAGGAATAGAATCAAGCTGCGACGACTGCTCGATATCGGTTGTAAAAGACGGACGAGAGGTACTATCGCAGGCAACTGCAAGCTCGGTTGATGAGCATAAAAAGTTTGGTGGCGTTGTGCCTGAGGTTGCATCAAGGCAACATGTTGAGGCGATATCGGCTGTCTGCAAAAAGGCTGTGACCGACGCTCGAATAAATTACAGCGACCTTTCTGCAATAGCGGTTACCGCGGCTCCTGGTCTTATTGGTTCGCTTCTCTGTGGACTATCATTTGCAAAGGGACTTGCCTATTCGCTTGGTATCCCATTAGTTCCCGTACATCATCTCCGCTCTCATATTGCGGCAAACTATATAGCGACCCCTGATCTATCTCCTCCGTTTATGGCGTTTGTTGTTTCCGGCGGACATAGCCATATAATAGAAGTATCGGATTTTACCGAGTTTTCAGTTGTTGGCAGAGCGCTTGACGATGCGGCAGGAGAGGCGTTTGATAAAGTTGCGCGGGTTCTTGGTTTCCCATACCCCGGCGGTGTTGCGCTTGATAAAATTTATAGCGAGGGCGACCCGAATGCATTTAATTTCCCAAACCCTAAAACCGAACGTCCGTTTGACTTTAGTTTTTCGGGCCTTAAAACTGCAGTTATAAATACCGTTCATAATATCGAGCAGAAGGACGGAGATGTTCCGATAAACGATATTGCATCCTCTTTCTGCTATAAAATCTGCTCGATTTTATCAGATAAGGCGGTTGCAGCAACTCTGCATTATAAAAAGGACAGACTGGTGCTTGCAGGTGGCGTTTCAGCGAATAGCCTTTTGAGAGAGATGCTTTGTGAAAAGTGCGCAGAAAATGGTATCGAGCTGTTTTTACCACCTATATCGCTTTGTACCGACAATGGCGCTATGGTTGCGGCTCAAGGGTATTTTGAATTTGCACAGCGA
Source organism: uncultured Oscillospiraceae bacterium (assembly GCA_964369435.1). Classification (GTDB taxonomy): domain Bacteria; phylum Bacillota; class Clostridia; order Oscillospirales; family Ruminococcaceae; genus CAYJGN01. The sequence continues at coordinate 4,408 of CAYJGP010000120.1, forward strand.
GCTGCATCTTCCCTTTCGCAAAACGCTTTTGCGAATATGGACATTACCGATAGATTTGACTGATTATGTCTAAATTGTTAAATTGTTAAGTCTTTAACATTAAATCATAAATTAATCGTTGTTTTTTGACAGTAAATATGATATATTGTATTTGTGAAAAATTGGCTTTAAGCTTAATTTTGAAGGGAGAATAAATATGAGTCTAACAACAAACAAGCATGTAAACACTTGGGTTGAAGAGATGGTAGCACTTTGTAAACCCGACAACGTAGTCTGGATTGACGGTAGCGACAAACAGCTCGATGATTTGAGAGCACAGTCGGTTGCTGTTGGTGAAATCCAAAAGCTAAATGAGGAGAAATTGCCAGGATGCTATATCCACCGCACCGCTCTAAACGACGTTGCACGTGTTGAGCACCGCACATTTATCTGCTCAAGAGATGAAGCTAACGCAGGCCCTACAAACAACTGGATGGCGCCAGCTGATGCTTATGCAAAATTAACTCCAATATTTGACGGCTCGATGAAAGGCCGCACAATGTATGTAATTCCTTACAGCATGGGACCTTTAGGTTCTGAGTTTGCAAAGGTCGGCGTTGAAGTTACCGACTCTATCTATGTTGTTTTAAACATGGATATCATGACAAGAATGGGCAAAGGCGCTTTAGAGCACCTAGGCGACAGCAACGATTTCGTTCGTGGTCTACATTCAAAATGCGAAATTGATGAAGAGCAGAGATATATCTGCCACTTCCCAGAAGACAACACAATCTGGTCTTGTAACTCAGGTTACGGCGGTAACGTTCTTCTTGGTAAAAAGTGTTTTGCACTTCGTATTGCTTCATTCCAGGGCAAACAAGAGGGCTGGATGGCTGAGCATATGCTTATTCTCGGTATCGAAGCTCCAAACGGCGATGTTAAATACATCACAGCAGCGTTCCCATCAGCTTGTGGTAAAACAAACCTCGCTATGCTTATTCCCCCTGATATATTTGCAGATAAAGGTTACAAAGTATGGTGTGTAGGTGACGATATAGCTTGGCTAAGAATCGGTCCTGACGGCAGACTTTGGGCTATAAACCCTGAGAGTGGCTTCTTCGGCGTTGCTCCAGGAACAAACGTTAAGAGCAATCCTAATGCTCTTGAGAGCACAAAGAGAAACACAATCTTCACAAACGTTGTTCACGATCTTGATAACAACACAGTTTGGTGGGAAGGTCTTGATAAGAATCCTCCGAAAAACGCTCTTAACTGGAAAGGCGAGAAGTGGGATAGCGAAGGCGGCGAAAAGGGTGCACATCCAAACAGCCGTTTCACAGCACCTGCAATCAACTGCCCTTGCATAAGCAAAGAGTTCACAAATCCTCAGGGTGTGCCTGTATCGGCTATCATCTTTGGTGGGCGTCGTGAGAAAACAGCTCCGCTTGTTTACCAGTCATTCGATTGGAACCACGGTGTATTCGTAGGTTCGATAATGGGTTCAGAAGTTACTGCTGCAGCTCAAGGACTAAAAGCTGGTGTTCGTCGTGATCCTATGGCTATGCTTCCTTTCTGCGGATACCACATGGGCG
>CAYJGP010000121.1:0-5969 GCA_964369435.1 uncultured Oscillospiraceae bacterium
AGAAATGCAAAATAATTAAACGCCACGGTAAAATAATGGTTATCTGTGTAAACCCAAAGCATAAACAAAGACAGGGTTAATTTTGGAGGTGTAGAATTATGGCACGTATTGCCGGAATAGATTTACCCAGAGATAAAAGGGTCGAAATAGGCCTTACCTATATCTTTGGAATAGGACTAAAATCGTCTCAGACGATTCTAAAAGAAACAGGGATTAATCCCGATACACGAGTTCGTGACCTAACTCCTGATGAGGAAGCACTAATTCGTGAGTATGTTGACAAACATTTTGATGTTGAGGGTGACCTTCGTCGTAATGTTGCTCTAAATGTTAAGAGACTTGTTGAGATCGGTTGTTACAGAGGCGTTCGTCATCGTAAAGGACTACCTGTACGCGGTCAGAGAACAAAAACAAACGCAAGAACACGCAAGGGTCCGAAGAAGACAATTGCTAACAAGAAGAAATAAGGAGGACATTAGAATATGGCTAAAACAGCAAAAAAGACTGTTCGTCGCCGCCGCGAGAAGAAAAATATCGAGCGTGGTGCTGCACATATACAGTCAACATTTAACAACACAATAGTTACTATGTCGGATGTCCAGGGAAATGTTCTATCTTGGTCAAGTGCAGGTGGACTTGGTTTCCGCGGTAGTAAAAAATCAACTCCGTTTGCGGCACAAAGCGCTGCTGAAACAGCTGCTAAAGCTGCTATGGAGCATGGACTTCGCACAGTTGAAGTTTATGTAAAAGGACCAGGTCCTGGACGTGAGGCTGCTATTCGTGCACTTCAGTCAGCTGGTCTTGAGATAAGCATGATTAAAGACATTACTCCCGTTCCACACAACGGTTGCCGTCCTCCGAAAAGAAGACGTGTATAATTAATATAGGAGGTGTAAAGATGGCAGTTAATAAACAACCAATACTTAAAAGATGTAAAGCTTTAGGAATTAGCCCAATGGTAATGGGAATCGATAAGCAAACAAAGAGAAATCAAGAGCAGGGAAACAGAAGAAGAAAGCTCAGTGAGTACGGTCTACAGCTAAAAGAGAAACAGAAAGTTAAATTTATCTATGGTATTCTCGAGAAACAGTTCCGTCATCAGTTTGAGCTAGCTCAGAAAAAATCAGGTCTTGTTGGTGAAAACCTACTTGTTTCTTGTGAGAGAAGACTTGATAATGTTGTTTTCAGAATGGGTCTTGCAAGCACTCGTCGTGAGAGCCGCCAGCTCGTTTCACACGGCCACTTCTCAGTAAACGGAAAAAGAGTTGATATCCCTTCGTTCAAAGTTTCGATTGACGATGTTATCTCGCTTCGTGAGAAGAGCAAAAAGAGCCCTAAATTCAAAGAGGTAACTGAAACAAACAGAGGTAGAGTTGTACCACTTTGGCTTGATATGAATAAAGACGAGCTTTCAGCTAAAGTTTCAAGACTACCAAATCGTGCTGATATCGACTTTGAAGTTGAAGAGCAGCTAATTGTTGAGTTGTACTCGAAATAATCTATAATGATTTATAGATTTCGTATATTAAAGGGAGGGTTATAAAGTGATAGAAATAGAAAAACCCAATATCGAAACAGCAGAAATTAATGAGGATGGATCTTTTGGTCGTTTTGTAATTGAGCCACTTGAGCGCGGTTACGGAACAACTCTCGGAAACAGTCTCCGACGAGTTCTACTATCTTCACTTCCGGGTGTTGCGGTAACAGCTGTCAGTATTGATGGCATACTGCATGAGTTTTCAACTATTCCCGGCGTTAAAGAAGATGTGACAGATATTATTCTTAATATCAAAGCGATTAGAGCAAAGCTTTTCTGCGAGGGAACAAAAACGGTTTATATAAATGCCGAAGGACCATGTGTCGTTACGGCGGGCAGTATAAAAGCCGATTCCGAGGTTGAGATATTAAAGCCCGATACCCATATCGCAACTCTTGCTGAGGGTGCAAAGCTTTCAATGAAGCTTACTCTTGGTAAAGGTCGTGGATATGTTACAGCAGAGAAGAATAAGCAGGCGGCTGCGAATATTATAGGTGTTATCCCTGTTGACAGCATCTATTCACCTGTCTATAAAGTCAATTACACAGTTGAGAATACTCGTGTAGGTCAGATCACTGACTTTGACAAACTGACACTAGATGTCTACACAGACGGAACAATAAACGCTAAAGAAGCTGTTTCACTCTCTGCAAAAGTTCTTTGTGAACACTTAAATCTTTTTGTCAATCTATCGGAAGAAATCGGTACTACCGAGATTATGATTGAGAAAGATGACAAAGATAACAGCAAAGTTTTAGAGATGACTATCGAAGAGCTCGACCTCTCTGTCCGCAGTTTTAACTGCTTGAAGAGAGCTGGTATAAATAACGTCGAGGATTTGATTAACAAGTCTGAAGAAGATATGATGAAGGTTAGAAACTTAGGACGTAAGTCGTTTGAAGAAGTACTATCAAAACTTCGTGGTCTTGGTTTTAATCTAGTCAGTGAAGACAAATAGCGTTAGGAGTGTATTAAATGCGTAAACTAGGTAGAGCTACCGATGCGAGAATCGCTATGCTTCGTGCTATGGTTACTTATCTTATCGAGAACGGCAAGATAGAGACCACAGTTACAAGAGCAAAAGAGGTTCGCAACGAAGCTGAAAAAATGATAACTGTTGCAAAAAAAGGTACCTTACATGCAAAAAGACAAGTTTTCTCATACATCACTAAAGAAGATGTTGCTAAAAAGCTAATTGATATAACATCACTACAGTATGCAGAGAAAAACGGTGGATATACAAGAATCACTAAAATAGGACCAAGACGTGGCGACGCTGCTGAAATGGCAATTTTAGAGCTTATATAACCGATATTTGCAATATTATTTAAAGGGTTGGATTTATTCCAACCCTTTTTTATATACTAATTTCTTGCGAGTATCTTTAATATAAGTTTAATGTAGCTCTTTTGCTGCTGAGGGCATGATATTTTAGTTTCTATATTTATTTTGCTGGCGAGTATCTTTTTTTTTCGTATTTTCCAGAAGTTCTGCTCACCGCCGACCACATCAGACGAAACGAAGATTTCGTTTGTCGGCATTCATGCCGACAGGCGATTAAATAATCGCCATGATGTGGGAGGCGCAAAGAAAAGCTGCAAAACATACAATGAAAAGGGGCGAATCATGAAAAACCGATTTATTACTAAGGGAAAATTAAGCTTGAGAATCACAACGCTTGGAAACGAACGATTTTCCGATGAAATCTACAAAATTTTACAAAAACCTCAAAATAAAAACTATACAAATGAAACGCTAAATAACTGTGATAAATTACATAAATGATAATCATTATTGACTTTTACGATTCTCTGTTGTATACTTCAATTAAACAACTAGGATAATAAAACTATACTATATTTATCTATTATCAAGTTGAATTTCAATAAAACACAGGAGGGTTATTATGAGGAGTTATACAACATTTGATTTACAGTACGCACATAGGTTTTACGGGTTTCGCGGAGAAGCACAGTATCTGCATGGTCATACAGGATACTTGACAATTGAAGTTGAGGATTCGGTAAATATGGGTGTAAACATGGTTTTTCCATGTAATGAGATTAAGAAGACTGCTTGGGACGTTTTGCAGAACTTCGACCATGCTCTAATACTCCGTGAAGATGATCCACTACTTCCAGCGATACTTAAAGTCTATGAAGAGACAGGTGTTAAAGACGGTGCTCCGCAAAATACAATGAAGGGTGAAGCATTTAAAACAGAGCTTGCAACGGCATATCCTGATTGTAGGCTAGTTGTAACAAAAGAGACTATGACAGTTGAAGGCATGATAAAAATAGTCTATGCACTACTAAAAGATAAACTCAATATTGCAAAGATTACTTTTACAAGCGGTGTTAATGCGGCAAGTGCAGAGTTTGATACGAAAAATGATATTGACCGCTGTCCACTCTGTGGTATCTCACTTGATGAACACGGTGTTTGTCCAAAATGTGGATACAAGAAAAAGTAGTTAAAATAAGAGATAAAAAGCATTTTAAGGGTGGCAAAATTGCCGCCCTTAAATTTAGTAAAAAACTAGGGACTATCAGATGATAGTCCCTTAAAATGTTTTATTGATTATAAGTATAGAGAGGATTTAAAGTGGATACTGATTATTGTGAGACTTTTGCAGACATAAACTCTATCCATTTATCGCGAATTTCATCTTCACTTGCGCTTGTTCGGGTGAGGGTGTAGTCGCTAAAGGATTGTTGCATTGAGCTTCCTGTTCGGTAGGTCATAGTGTCGGCAGATAGTGTATAAGTATCTTCGCCTGCATATTCGTTGTAGGATAATGCCCCTGTACTATTAATAAGATACCAATTTCCTGTTGAGCGGATATTTTCAGAATTAACAGTTGTAAATCCCTCGTTTTTGAAAGCAACCGCAATATAGCTATCATCATAATCCGCAGGTGATTGACTTTGTCTAAAATGCATAAACATAACAGTATATGGTTCTGCGCTTGTAGCAACTACCGCTATCGTTATCGGAGCGCCGGTTTCATCGTTTGTGCCCTCCCAAATACCAGCCCATGGAGAGTCAAAGCTCCACTGCATTTCAGTTAAGACTTCTGGTGCTGGTTCTGGTGTTTCTGGTGTATCACTAACACGATAGAAATACGTGGAAGTAAATATGATCGTGCTATCTAGTGACAAATCGACCGATATTATATCATTATTGACAGAAGAAGCAAGAATCTCATCGACAAAATTACCGCTTGCCTCCACGCGTATAGTTCTGGCGGTATAGTTATAAGGGGAGTTTGCAGAGGCATTAAAGATTTCTGTGGTGCCATCTGTATCGGTGAAAAATGCACTATAATCCTCATAAATAACAATCTGTCTGCCGTCTTGGTCTTCCCATATGCCGACCCAATCGGTATCAAGCTGTGGTGGATTTTCAGGCTCTGAAGTTTGAGGTTCGGTTTGATACGTTGATCTATAAAACTCGGTAGGGGTAAATATATGCTCACCGTTTAGCATAAACTCTGCAAACATCGTATTGTGGTCGTAGGTTGTTGCCTTAAAGTAATGGCGATCACCTGTTAGGAATCCTCCGCCTGAAGTGAAAATATCGCCTATCTCAAAGAGGGTGCCAAGATACATTACAAATTCATCGTCCTCGTAATAACCAACAGACATATCAGGGTTAACATGAAATTCTACATCGATATTTGAATTTACCGGTTTCCAGCTACCGACCCACCAACTTTCAGGTTCATTTGTAACTCTATAATAGTATATAAAGGAAGATCCATCTAAAAATGTTCCATCTTCATACTTAAATGACAGAGTGATAATGTCTTCATCAGCAGCTCTAGCTTCCATTGTTAGGGGCAGTCCCTGTGCATCTTCGGTTTTCGCGTAGAGATAGATGTTGTAGTTGTAATAGTCTTCTAGATTTGTAACATCGCCATAGCTATCTGTAAAAGTTGCGCTGTTGTCGGAATAGATGGTTATCTGTGAACCATCACCTGCCTGCCAGCTATCAACCCAGTAGTAATCGCTCATACGGCGAAACTCACCAAGAGATATTCGCTCACCAGAAGAGCTTATAAGATCAACATCAATGCTATTCTCAGGCAATCCACTGGACCGACTTAAAATAATCTGTGCGCTATCATATTCTTCATACGATAGCTCAAGTGAATAGCCGTGTACGCCATCAAAATATTCGATACCTGTGTAAACTGTTAGCTCGCCATTATGGGTGAGCGCTAGGTTATGCTCAAAGTCGACTTCTAGAGTTGTGCCACCTGGCCCCGCCCAACTACCTACCCAAAAAACTGCGAGAGGCTCTGGGTAATCGACTGATCCTGTTGGTTCTGTCGTCGGGGTGTCTGGTGCTGCAAAAGCCGACACGGCAACAATGCCAACCGCAACAGCGCTCAGCAAAAGGGCGACGTTTCTGCTCATGCCCTCTCTTT
>CAYJGP010000122.1:0-5917 GCA_964369435.1 uncultured Oscillospiraceae bacterium
TAGTCGTTTATAGTTTATCTGATTTAAGGGGTTAAAATATTGAACTCTCTTAAAGGTGAAAACGGCGAGACAATATATTTTAAAGCATATCTTTTGCGGTTACTAGAGAGGTTTGTATTTGCCAAATGAAACTAAATTGGTTAGATAATATTATAATTTTTTTTTATTAAACAGATGCAGAAGCAATTGAAGAATACGAAAATCAAATTAAATTAGGGAAGAATCAACTTTTTTATAAAAAAATGTAAATTTTTGTTGATTTTTTTGAAATAATTGCTATAATAGTATCTAAAGGATAGTTAATAGTATTTTAATATATAATATATAAATAAAATATAATATTAAGTAAATATTTAATATGATTAATAAATTTAATATCAAATGCATATTTAATATCTTATATATAGAGATTAATATTGATATAATATCCAGTTTATTATTATAGAGACAAGATGTTTCAGCTAGTTGTAGCGAGGTTTGTAAAAGAAAAAACCTTCCATCTAGAAGGTTTTAGCATGATTGCATTAATATTTTGCAAAAGAAAAAACCGCCTCTAAGACGGTTTTGACAACAATTGCAACAAAGTTTTTGTGAAACAAAAACCGCCTGTCCAGACGGTTTCTGTGTGGTTGAAACGGTGTTTTGTGTGTAATTTCACCGTTTCGACCGAAATTTAAAGAAAGTGAGGTATAGCTATGGGTAAAAAAGAGCCGAAATCATCGGTTGAAGCAACTCTTACGTTGTTTTCAAACAAATGGAAACTGCTAATAGTTCGAGAACTGCTTGTTGGTACAAAAAGATTTTCCATGCTATACACAGCACTTCCGAATATAACGCAAAAGGTTCTGACAAGCAACCTGCGCGCACTTGAAAATGATGGTTTTGTCCTTCGGAAAATATTTCCAGAGATACCACCGAGAGTAGAATACACTTTGACAGATAAAGGTGAGAGTTTGCGCGAAATTGTCGATTGTATCGAGCGGTGGAGCGATAAAAATGCCGTTTAAGCTTCGAATTTTTCTGGATTATGGCGTATGTAATGGAAGATATATTGTTGAACTATACCGCCGAAATTTGTGTATTTTGAAGGCAACCCCTCAGGGTATAACACCGCCATTGCTCGTTTCATCCAAACATCAAGCGGAAATGCATCGAGCTTTTGGTAGCCATATAGCAAAACACAGTCAGCTACTTTAGTGCCGACACCGTGAATTTTAATAAGCTCGGTACGGCCTTCGTCATGGCTCATGTTGTAAATAGAAGAAAGATTAACTTCGCCACCTGCTACTTTAGTCGCAGCATCTAGAATATATTTATCGCGAAATCCAGCACGGAGCACAGCAAGATCTTGAGTAGTAGCGTTTGATAGCTGCTTTGGGGTTGGGAAGGCATAATAGCCACCCATATCCTCGCCAAAATTCTCACATAAAGTTTTAACTATTGATTTTATTCGTTTAATATTGTTATTTTGTGAGATGATAAAGGAGATAAGCGTTTCAAAAGGGTCTTGCTTCAAAAGGCGAATACCGGGTGCGAAGCGAGCGGTCGGTGCTAGAATTTCATCAGCTTCAATAAGTTTCGCAACTGCGCTATAGTCATAGTTTAGATGAAAGTAGTCTTTCAAAACACTATCGAAAAACTCTTTGGTTGTATTGTGAAAAACAACTCTATTGCCATCTTGAGATATCTGAACAGATTGCTTCGCAACAACGCCCTCCCAGATATTTTCAGTTTTATAAAAGCGAAAACACTGTCCGCAATCAAGTATTTCATCTAAGTTAAAGTTGGAAATATTATCCAATACAATTTTGTTTGAATCATAAATTATTTTCATAAAATCACCCGACAGTATTTTAACATATTTTTTACAATCTGTAAAAGTTTTTGTAAAAATAAAATTACAATATTTTCTCAGAATTTTAACAAATCAGCCTATACACTCAAAGTTTAACATTTTCCACCGAGTTTTCAACATTAATGGTTTAAAAAACGTTTTACTAATAGTATATAAGGCAAAAAAGTTAGTGTTTAAGCGAAAAAAACGAGATAATCGTATGAATAATTATATTTGAATATACATAAAAACCATCTAAATATATAAATATTTAGTAAAAAATAGCCACAAATACAAAAAAATGGAGGTTTTCAACAATGCAAGATGAACGTTTAATATTTGGTAAAAATGCTGTTTTAGAAGCGATTAGAGGTAGGTCGGGAATCGACACTGTTCTTATTTCAATTAAAAATGATGACCCATTTGCGCATAAACTGCGTGCTTTAGCAAAGGAAAACAACTTTGTTTTAAAGCAAGTTTCGCAAATAAAACTTAATAATCTTTGCGGCAACCAAAATCATCAAGGCGTAGCAGCATTTTCTGCAATTTTTGAGTATTGTGAGCTTGAAGAGATTTTAGCAGTTGCAAAAGAGAAAAACAAACCACATTTTATAGTAGTGCTCGATGAGATAGAGGATCCGCATAATTTAGGCGCTATTATCAGGAGTGCTGAATGTGCTGGTGCTGATGGAGTGATAATAGGGAAGCACAGAAGTGCAAATATAACTCCAACGGTCGTTAAGAGCAGTGCTGGTGCTACCGAGTATGTTAAAGTATGCCGGGTTACGAATATTACAAAAACAATAGAAAAGCTCAAAGAGCAGAATATATGGATATACGGTGCGGAAGCTGGCGGTGAAAATTTCAGAAACACAAACCTTTCAGGTGATATTGCTATCGTTGTTGGCAGTGAAGGCAATGGGATATCAAGGCTTGTTAAAGAGAGTTGTGATGTAATTGTATCTATTCCGCTAAGTGGTAAAATCAACTCACTAAATGCCTCTGTCGCGGCAGGTATCCTGCTATTTGAGGCGTCAAAAACGAGATAGGAGGCAGATTTTATGGCTACAGAGAGAAATATTGATGATATACTAAGTGAAGTTCGAGCAAAACGGATGAAAAGTGAAGATGCCTCGTCGAAAAAAAGCGAGAGCACTATTGATGAAATACTTAGAAACATCGGTATAAATGAAGATAATACAGGTGAGAATAAAAATGTTGCGACTACTTCTTTAAAAGATTCGGTAGCAGAAATAAATGAGTCGAGCAAAAAAAATGAAGAGAAAAGTGTTATCTTTGAGAAGCCACAAGAAAAAGTATTAGAGGGTAGTGATTTAAAAGCTAGCGATAATGCTGTTTCTAAAGAAAAAATAGTTAATAAGCCAAAAGAATCGACGATGAAAACGATAGAGCTATCTGTAGAGCTACCAACAAGACTTGTGAAAACAGCTGAGCTTGAGCGCAAAAAGATAGAAGAAGAGCGTGAGCGTCGGATTATAGAGGAGAATCGTCTGCGTGAAGAGCGAATTACTCAACATGAAAAGGCGAAAAAGGAAAAAGAAGAGGCAGAAAAGTCAAGTTTGGCTGCAAAGCATGAAGATGATGAGAAAAGGGAAGTATCTCCAATAATTGCAACTTATGTAAAGAATGCTCAAAAAAGAGAAGGCATCAATTCGGAAGATCGCCCTGTGGTCACTACTTCAAGAGAATTTATAACCAGCTACTTCAATTCAATAAGAAACGGCTCTAAAGTTCGCGAAGAAGAGACGATAGAAAAAATTATTGATTTTAAAGAGAAACAGTTGTCTGGCGAATTTGATACAAAAGCTGTTAAAAAAGCAATTACCGATGAAATGAAGCAAAAGGAAGAAAAAGTTATTGAAGAAGTAGTCGTTGAAGACGATACAATCTCGATAAATATTGCAGAGTCTATCGGTGCTACTGTTTTAAGTGAGCTTGAGGCGAAAGATGAAAAAGAATATGCTAAAGAGGTAGTTGAAGATAAAAAAGATGTTGCGGATCTAGTTGCTGAAGAGATAGAAGAGAAGCAGCAAGATGCAAAGTTTGAAGAGACAAATGGTGAGTTTATTGAAGTTTCGGATATCGAAATGTTCAGAAACACGATGGAGCTCAATGTTGATAAACTTGCAAACGATGACTTTGAGAGATACCAGCAAAACTTAAAGGAGCAGGAGACACTACAAAGTGACGATAGCGATGATGAATATGACGACCCTGTTTCAAAAGAAAACATAAAAAAAGATATAAAAGCGTTGATAAATTCATTATCTTTTAGATTGTTTATAACTTTAATTCCAACAATAGCGCTTGTATATATAGACTTTGCGCAGATATTCAAACTACCAATACTCGACTCGTTACTTGCAGAGAACGATCCGATGGTTTATATCTTCTCTACTACAGTGTTAACATTATTAATTGTTGTCACAAATATACTTAGCATTATTAAAGGATTATCTGGAATAACGAAACCAAACAGCGATACTCCAATAGCGATACTAGCACTGGTATCCGCAATTGCGACGACAATAGTTTTCTTTAATATCGAGTTTCTACAAGACCAAACAGTTCAGCTGTTCAATAGTGTTGTAGCGGTAGGATTTTTGCTAAACTTGCAGGGCAAGGTGTTTATGGCAAAGCGAATAGAGCGTAATTTTAAGTTTATCTCAACTGAAGATGAGAAATATTCGTGCAATATCATATCAGATAAAGCTCTAAGCTCAATCGTTGATGAAGAGACAGAGAACCAACATTCGGTTGTTGCGACACATATAAAATCAAAATTTTTGCATAAATTCCTAAAAAATTCATACTCGCAAGACCCAATGGACAGGCTAATGCCAACTATAACCTTTGTATCGGTAGTAGCGGCTGTTATAGTAGCGGCGATATCATTTGCATTGAGACTCCCCGCAATAAGCATTCTTACAACAACAGTTGCAGCGTTTGCATTCACCCTTCCGGTATGCTCAACTATAGTTTCAAACTACCCGATATACAAGTCAAATAAGAAACTTTTCCGCTGGGGCGCTGTAGTTACTGGGTATTTAGCGGCAGAGAATGCTGATAAAGCAGATGTTATAGCATGCACAGATAATGATCTTCTGCCAAATGGAAGCATAACACTTGGTGGTATTAAACCGTTTGCAGATAACAGAATAGATAAAATAATACTTTATGCGGCATCGGTATTTATTAAAGTGAAGTCTTCATTAGCACCGCTATTTCTCGATATTATAGATAATGAGCTTACGATGCTATACAAGATAGAAACACTCAAGCAGACAGAAGATGGTACTATCGAAGCTTTTGCAGATGATAAGAGGATAGTTATTGGAACAAGAAAACAACTTGGTGACCATGGTCTTTTTGCACCAAGTAAAGACTTTGAGGATAGATTTGTTAAAGGATTATCTCAAAGTGCGTTCTATATTGCTATAAATGGTGAGATCGCAGCTATGTTTGTTTTGAATTTCGAGGTTCGAGATGATATTAAAGCATCTGTGAAAAATCTTGTAGCAGCTGGATTTAAGATAGTTGTTTCAAATAAAAATCAGAATATAGATGAACAAATGCTAGAAGAAATACTAGGTGTTCAAGAGGGTGTGTACCTTGCGAGTGAGAATTTAAAGAGTAAATTTGATGAGTATTTTGAAGGCGCAGAACAAAACGCAGAGGCCTCAATAGCGCACAAAGGAAGCTTTGAGAGTTTTGCTCAAGCGTTACTAGGCGTTATAAAAATGAGATTTACCGTTCTAATGGGAAGTTACTGCCAGTTTGTTGCAGTTATTGTCGGTGCAGTTATTTCGCTTCTGCTAACAGCAACATCTTCAATAACCGACCTTACAGCGGCAACAGCGATGCTCTATCAGATTATATGGGTGGTATTACTCGGATTGTTTTCAACATTTAGAAAGTAGCAGATAATAAAAACAATATAAAAGAGGCGGAGAGCTTTGGTGCTCATCGCCTCTTTTTTGTGTGCAATTTAAGATGTTGTGCAGATTTTGTGTGAATTTTCAAGCTTTGTGTAAACTTTTAAGTTGTGGGTGAATTTTCAAG
>CAYJGP010000123.1:0-2799 GCA_964369435.1 uncultured Oscillospiraceae bacterium
ATCTTTTTCATTTTTTTGCATATACTGTTTCTTAGCTACTGCAAAAAATGGAGATGATTTAATGGAAGAAAATAAAACAATAGAGCCGGAAAATGAACTTTTAAAGCTTCGGCAGACCGACCCGCGATTTCGAGCTGGCGGGGATCTTGACGACTTTATCTTCTTTGATGAACAGGAGAAACAAAGTGAACGCTAGATTATAAGTTGAATGCAGAGTTGTTATGCAAAAGGCATAAACAATTTTGCATTTTTTCTATGTTTCAGGTATTTAAACAGAATAAGATATCTGATATAATTAAGAAAATAATTTTCTATCAAATTATATCTAGGAGGTCAAAATATGTTTAACTACGAACTCACTACTCCACACGGAGATCTAACTGTGATATTTAATGAGAGCGATATTTTAGCAATTTATGCAGGAGACGAGCATAGCAGTGAACGAGCGAAAACACTTTACAATGAAAGCCGCGAGAAGATGTCACATCCCATAGCACAAAAGACCGTTCGCGAGTTATGGGAGTATTTTGACGGAAGTAGGCGCGAGTTTAATCTTCCCTATGCTGCTGATCATACAGAATTTGAAAGACAGGTTTTTAACGAGGTTATTAAGGTGCCTTTCGGCGAAACAGTGTCAGTTGATCAGATAGGCGAAAGAATCGGTAGTGATGATTTAAAAGGCATTTCAGATGTCATCAGCCGAAACTCTATTCCATATATCATACCCTGCCATCGAGTCACATTTGGCAACTTTAAAGATAAATATGTAGGCGCTGGCGGTATTGAGGGTAAAAATCGTCTTATCGAGATGGAAGAGTATATGAAGCAGAAAAACGATTACTAAATTCATCTTGTTTCATCGAACTATTTAAATCCTAAACGGTGGTTTTATACCGCCGTTTTTTTATTAACCTCTTTCTTGCAATAAACTTTTTAAACACACTTATCTGAAACCACACTACTCTGCTTTTACCACAATGATCGCTATATAAGTATTTTATAATCTTCGCTATATGAAGCAAATAAGCAGCCTCTCGCGAATTTTATTGCTATATCAAGACATTTTAGCCACTCTCTCTTAAAGCAACAAGCAGCCTGCATTAACCTTCTGTGCGCAACTGTTCTTAGTAGCACTAAAAAAGCCTGTAAGACTTATTTCTAATTTATTTAAGGTGCGTCTAAACCTTTTCTTTTATGATATAATGCGCTAACCTGTCTCTTCTGTGGACAGTAGTCGCTATATCTGCCTATTTTGTGTAGATGGTCCCTCTTTTGTTATAAACCTTATCTTTTATGGATATTAATCGTTAAGCTGACTCTTCTGCGAGTACTATGCGCTAAATTGTCTCTTTTGCGCAAAATAAAAAACCGACGAATACGTCGGTCTTATTGTTTGGTGGAAGAGGGTGGATTCGAACCACCGAAGCGAGACGCAACAGATTTACAGTCTGCCCCCTTTGGCCACTCGGGAACTCTTCCATGTTTTGCAACTATCGTTGCAATTTTGTTCTGTAACGCAAACCTCACCATATTATCTGCATCCCTGTTATTCACAGAAGACTTTATGCGTTATTGAACTTTTAAAGTATAGAAATACTTTGGAGCTTCGGACGGACAAATCCGCCTTCGGCGTATTACCGTCTTGCAATCACAGATTGCAGCGACACTTCGCTATAAACAGTCCACCGGACTGTTTATTTAACGCTCATACCCTCTTAGGGTTCAAGTCCCTGTTATTCACAGAAGACTTTATGCGTTATTAAACTTTTAAAGTATAGAAATACTTTGGAGCTGGTGGACGGACTTGAACCCCCGACCTGCTGATTACAAATCAGCTGCTCTACCAACTGAGCTACACCAGCATATTTATGCTGCCTAAATATTATATCAACAGTTTTTCTCTTTGTCAATATCTTTTTTACTATAAACAGCATTTTTTTAAGATTTATTTTTTTTACAGCAGTCACACCTACCGTTGAAAACAAGCTGATAGTCGTCAACTTCAAAGCTCATCCCGCTAATTACGTCCTCAATAGCCTTTGTCGCCTGTGGTAATACGAGGTCAAAAACTTTATTGCACTCGGTACAAACATAATGAAAATGGTCACTTGTATCTGCATCGAACCTGTCTCCACCGTTTGGTAGATGAATTTTTATAATATCTCCACTTTTTGCTAAATTGTTTAGGTTGCGATAAACCGTTCCAAGACTTAAGTTTGGATTTTTCGGTTTTAGCATTGCATAAACTTCATCGGCGGTCGGGTGTATTCTGTTATCCTTAACCGCATTGTGGATAAGCAACCTTTGTTTAGAAAACTTCATCTTAACTAACCCTCTTAACATTTAATAATAGTAATTACTAGATTATATCAGAAATCGTTTAGCTTGTAAAGTTACAAAATTGTAATATTATTTTTCAATATTCAGTGATTAATTAATTTATTTGCTATATCTTTAAGATATAACTTTTGATTTATCTTCACTTCCAAAAGCTCTCACAACTAATTTCGCTATTTCCATTATCGGTATTGGAGCTACCGAAAGCGCTAAAACGCAGATTAGGTTAATAGTTTCTAGTTTTACTATTCCGAAAACCGATGCAAGGAACGGAATATAGTAGACAGCTGCCTGAAGTGCAATTCCCGCAAAAAACGCTAGTATAAGTGATTTGTTGCTGAAAATTCCTCCAGCGAAGAGCGAGTGGTTGCTTTTTAGGTTAAATGCGTGGAACAGCTGGCAGAGGGCAAGTGTCATAAACGCCATCGTCTGCGCAACTCCAACACCTGTCTGCGGCAACCA
>CAYJGP010000123.1:2809-5832 GCA_964369435.1 uncultured Oscillospiraceae bacterium
CCCTAAGAGGTATGCTACAAGAGTAATTGATGCAAGCATCGCTCCCATTAGAACAACCTTGCTCACCATAGTTTTTGTGAAAAATCCGCTGTTTGCAGGTAGCGGTGGTTTCTCCATTATATCCTTCTCGGTAGGCTCAACCCCAAGAGCTACAGCTGGGAGTGAATCGGTAATGAGATTTACCCAAAGGATCTGTGTTGGGAGAAGCGGAGTGCCAAGCCCTGCGATCATCGCTGTGAAAATAGCTAAAACTTCTCCTAAATTCCCCGATAGTAGGAACGAAATACACTTTTTGATATTTGTATAAATAGAGCGCCCTTCTTCGATAGCGGCAGGGATAGTTGCAAAGTTATCATCGGTTAGAATCATATCTGCAGCACCTTTTGAAACCTCGGTACCTGTTATACCCATAGCGCATCCGATATCGGCGGCTTTAAGCGCCGGCGCATAGTTTACCCCATCCCCGGGCAATTCTTCAATGAGCTTTTTGCTCTTCCACGCTTTAACTATCTTAATTTTATGCTCAGGCGACACCCTTGCATATACTCGAACATTATCAATAATAGCTGCAAGCTGCGCATCGGTCAGCTTATCGAGCTCAGCTCCTGTAATTACTAGGTGGCTTGGGTCACTTATTATCTCAAGGTCTTTTGCAATGGCAACGGCTGTATCTCTATGGTCACCCGTTATCATAACAGGTGTTATTCCAGCTATTTTACATTTCTGCACTGCCGCCCTCGCCTCTTCACGCGGCGGATCTATCATACCGATAAGACCTACAAATTCAAGATTATTCTCAAGGTAGTCAGAAGTATTTACAAACGGCTTCTTCTCAAATCTATGAACAGCAACCGCAAGAACGCGAAGTGCTTTTTCCGCGAGTTGCTTATTTGCAACCATAATGCTCTCTTTATCAACATTACCACATCTTGCAAGAATCTGATCAACCGCTCCTTTTGTCACCGAGAAAAAGCGTTGTCCATCTCTGTGAAGAGTTGTCATCATCTTTCTGTCAGAGTCAAATGGTATCTCAAAAATTCTTGGGTATTTTGCGTTTATCGTCTTTTTATCACTTCCAAGCTCGATAAGTCCTGCAATAATCGCTGTTTCTGTAGGGTCGCCTATATGCTTGTGGCTTCCGTCCTCATTTTTTTCAACTGTCCCGTCACAACAGAGTGCCGCTGGAACCAAAACCTCCATTGCCGCTGTGCTGTTTTCATCTGTTTTAAATAGTCTGCCGCCTTTGTAAAATTCAACAACAGTCATCCTGTTCTGGGTCAGTGTTCCTGTTTTATCAGAGCATACAACCGATGCGCTTCCAAGCGTCTCTACTGCTGGAAGTTTTCTTATAATAGCGTTTTTCTTCACAAGTCTTGAAACGCCCATCGCCAAAACTATCGTAACAATTGCTGGAAGTCCCTCAGGGATTGCCGCAACCGCTAGAGTTACTGCTGTCATAAATATCTCGATAAATGGAGTTCCGTTTACCATTCCTATAATAAAGATAGCAACACAGATAACTATTGCAAGCACACCAAGAAAGCTACCTATCTGGGTAAGTCTCTTTTGAAGTGGTGTTTGCTCTTCCTTCTCCTCTGAGATAGAATGAGCTATTTTACCAGCTTCGGTCGCCATCGCAGTCGCTACAACAACCGCAGTTGCTCGCCCATAGGTCGCTATTGTGCTTGAGTAGATCATATTTTTGCGATCACCAAGCGGTATATCTTCGCCTTCTATCGCCTCGGCTATTTTTTCAACTGGCAAACTCTCACCTGTTAGTGCTGATTCTTCAATTTTGAGGTTTGCGCACTCTAATATTCGTGCATCCGCTGGCACTAGATCCCCTGCATCTATAAATATTATATCGCCAACAACAAGATCTGCCGCATCTATTATCTCTCTTTTCCCATCTCGCAGAACTTTAGCAGATGGTGCCGCCATCTTTTTTAGCGCATCGAGCGATTTCTCAGCCTTACTCTCTTGAGTTACACCTAAAATTGCATTCATTAGTACGACCGCCATAATAACAAGGCTGTCAACTGCATGTCCGCTCACTAAAAACGAAACTATCGCTGCAACTATTAAAACTATGACCATGAAATCTTTAAACTGGTTTAAAAATCTTATAATTATCGATGGGGGCTTTTTCTCATTGAGCTGATTTTTCCCGTTTTTCACAAGAAGCTGCTCTGCTGTTTGTTTTGAAAGTCCGTTTGTTTGATTTGAATTCACCTTTTGCAAAACCTGTTGCCTTGAAATATTATACATGAAATAGATCTCTCCTATTAAAATACTATCGATTTATCCTCTGCTCCATTTTTTGGTATAGAAAAATGTCTTTCTATATTATACCACTTTTATATCCCTATTCAAGGTGTAGTTTTCTTATTTTACTATTTAAACAAGTCAACCCGAAGTTTTATAATCCCATCACAACAGAGAAATCCAAACAACTTATTTTAATAACGCCATGTTAATCCACCCTTTTTAATAAATAAATTTAATTAATTTATAATCAATTCAAAATCACTTTTATCTTAAATATTGTTTTTCTTTTAATAGCAAGTTGTTGCTAAAGCTCTTCTTGTATAGTATGATTTATTTAACCACATTGAAAATATTTTCTAATTGTAGGAGGCGTTCTATGAAAAAGGCTTTAGTCCATATTTCTTTGCATTCAGCAGTATTTATAATTTTACTTATCGCTTTATCGGTGATAGGCTATATCGATCTCTCGGTTATAACATCTTTATATCTGCCAATTCTAATACTTTTTGCAATGCTCATATTTTTTAGAAAGCATTTCATAGGACATCTGTTTTTACTCTCTGCAGAAATAGGGTTGCTAACCGAATATATTATTCACCTTATTAATGTAGATAATCCCAATATGAGAGGTAGCACAGTTAATATAGCTATTTTAGTTTTCGGATTATCAGCTGGAGTTGTTATTCAGCTTCATGCTGATAGGAAATCAAGCAACCGATAGGTTTTATCTAAAAAAACCGCCCATAAGGGGATCA
>CAYJGP010000124.1:0-5824 GCA_964369435.1 uncultured Oscillospiraceae bacterium
TACAGCGAGGTTGTTGAGGGTATGCAGTTTGACCGTGGTTATATAACTCCATACATGGTAACTGACTCTGATAAGATGGTAGCTGTTATAGATGATGCAGTTATCCTTATAACTGATAAAAAGATTACAAATATCCAAGATATATTGCCGCTACTTGAGCAGATTGTTCAGTCGGGTAAAAAGCTT
Organism: uncultured Oscillospiraceae bacterium; assembly: GCA_964369435.1. Lineage (GTDB taxonomy): Bacteria > Bacillota > Clostridia > Oscillospirales > Ruminococcaceae > CAYJGN01. The sequence continues at coordinate 187 of CAYJGP010000124.1, forward strand.
GTAATAATTGCTGAGGATATCGAAGGAGAGGCTCTTGCAACTCTAATAGTAAATAAACTTCGTGGATCGTTTACATGTGTTGCTGTTAAAGCACCTGGTTTTGGCGACAGAAGAAAAGAAATGCTACAGGATATAGCAATACTCACAGGTGGTCAAGTTGTTTCAGAAGAGCTTGGCTATGATCTGAAAACTGCTGATATCTCAATGCTTGGTAGTGCAAGACAGGTTCGTATAGAGAAAGAGGCAACTATAATAGTTGATGGCGCTGGTGAAACAGACGAGATTAAAGCTCGAATCGCTATGATAAGAAGCCAGATTGAAACAACAACTTCAGAGTTTGACCGTGAGAAACTCCAAGAGAGACTTGCAAAACTATCAGGCGGTGTTGCTGTTATTAAAGTTGGTGCGGCAACAGAAGTTGAGATGAAAGAGAAAAAACTTCGCATTGAGGATGCTCTTGCGGCAACAAAAGCTGCTGTTGAAGAGGGAATCGTTGCAGGCGGCGGAACAGTTTTAATAAATTCTATTCCTGCAGTTGAAAAAGTTATGGAAAAACTATCGGGCGATGAGAAAACAGGTGCGGCAATAGTTCACGCAGCTCTTAAAGCTCCAGTTTATCAGATAGCTCTAAACGCAGGCCTTGAGGGTAGCGTAATTATCGATAAAATATTGACAGCGGCAAAAGCTGGATACGGATTTAATGCTGTGACTGAAGAGTATGGCGATATGCTAAGCTTTGGAATAGTTGACCCAACTAAGGTTACAAGAAGCGCTCTTGAGAATGCTATATCGGTAGCTTCAATGGTTCTAACAACCGAATCACTCGTTTCAGATATCCCAGAGGAGAATCCTCCAATGGCTATGCCTGGCGGCGGAATGGGCGGAATGTACTAAAAGCTCGAAAGATACCAGAATTTTGATTATTGCAAATCAAAAGGTAAACTACAGATAAAATTATATAAAAAGCTGCTCACTTAGAGCGGCTTTTTTATATTTTGAAGATAAGTAAAGTATGAGTTTATGTTTACAAGATATAAAACCCACCAATAATAAAACGGGTGATATTATGCAAAAAAGAGCGGTTTTAATTTTCGGCGCGATTTTTACAGTTTTCACAGTGCTCTATCTTCAAGTTTATATGATTGCAAGCAACGAGGGATATAAAGAGCAGGCTGTAGGACAGCATACACAAACGGAAATTCTCTCGTCGGAGCGCGGAGATATCTACGACAGAAACGGCACACCGATGATTTTATCTGAGGAGAGCTTGTATATAGTTATTAATCCAAAAGAGCGGATATATGTGTCGGAGATTTTGGCGGCATGTGAAATATCAGCGCAGCAGCTTTACGACAAGCTTAAAATCGAACAGGTTTTTTCGCTTAAAGTTGTAAATGAAGAGCTACTAGCAGCAAACTATATAAGCTACCGGCAGACAGACAGAAGTGATTTAGAATATATAGCATCAAATATAATAGGTTACACCGATATAGATGGTATCGGTGTTTCAGGAATAGAGAAGAGCTATGATTTGCTTCTATCGGGTGGAGGTGAGAGCTTTGTCCTAAACTATGAGATAAACGGATATAATCAGGTTGGGAGCGATGCCGAGATAGAAGTTTATTCAGTTGAGGGGCGAGATAGCAGCGTTACCTTGACGATAGACAAGCAGATTCAAGAGATAGTCGAAGAGTTTGGCGGTGCCGTTATAGAAAAGGGTGCTATTGTTATCTCGATGGTTGAAACTGGGGAGATAGTTGCCTCAGCATCATTCCCAAGCCAAAATCCGACAGATATAGTAGGCGATATGCAAAATGAAAATCTGCCGCTTATAAATCGCGCGTTTATGCCGTATAACGTAGGTTCTGTTTTTAAAATCGTCGTTGCGGCAGCGGCTCTTGATACAAATACCGCTATAGAAAGCGAATTTATCTGCGATGGAGATGTTGAAATAGGCGGTGTTGTATTTCGTTGCCACGAAAGAGAGGGGCATGGTGAGCTTGATTTTATGGAGGCAATAGCGGTTTCATGCAATCCATATTTTATCGAGCTTGGAAACAGAGTTGGATACAACGAGATATATACTCTTGCAAATCTATTAGGTTTTAATTCAAGTGTAAGCTTTGCAACAGGGCTGAATACAAGTTCGGGATATCTGCCGGTGCCAGACCCTGATAGTAGCGATATTTTATATAGCAATATATATTTTGGACAAGGTGAGCTTTTAGCCACTCCAGTTCAGCTAAATTCGCTTATGGCAACAGTTGCAAACGGCGGATACTATAACCCGCCAACTCTAGTAAAGTCTACAACTGAAAATGGCATAACAACAGAACCTGATAAAACGGCTTCAAAGAAGGTTATATCGAGTGGCACCGTAGCGCTTTTAACCGATGCGCTTGTATCTGTTGTTGAGGAGGGGAGCGGAGCTAAAGCTTATACCGATCAGTTTTCAGTAGCTGGAAAGACAGGTTCTGCACAAACAGGACAGTTTGTGGGCGATAGCGAGATAGTGCATGCGTGGTTTTCAGGGTTTTATCCTGCTAATAACCCGAAATATGCAATTACTATACTTGTTGAGGAAGGGGTTTATGGCAGTGAAGTGGCAGCGCCGCTCTTCACTAAAATTGCCGCTGAAATTAAACGACTTGCCCTATAAAAAGCTGTTGACAAAATGACACATTTTATATATAATTTACTTGTTAAAGCTTATGAAAAGAAGAAGGTTTATAGGGTTATCAAAGAGAGGTCGCGTTGGTGTGAGCGGCTATAACCGATAAGCTGTGCCGCTTTTCTGCTTCGCTGAGGAAATGCAGCGACGTATGACTGCGTTAAAGTTTAAAGTGATGCATTTATGCATAACTTGGGTGGTACCGCGTAGAGTTTTGCTCTTCGTCCCTTGTGGACGGAGAGTTTTTTTATTTTGAAGGGAGAATTTATATGAAATGGACAGGACTTAATGAACTTCGAGAGGAGTTTTTAAAGTTTTTTGAGAGTAAAGGGCACAAGGTTTTTGATAGTGCACCGCTAGTTCCTATCGACGACGATAGCCTACTGCTTATAAACAGCGGTATGGCACCTCTCAAAAAGTACTTCACGGGGGTTTTAAAAGTAGATGGCAACAGGGCTACTAGCTGTCAGAGATGTATTCGAACACCAGATATCGTGAGGGTTGGAAAAACATCAAGACATGGAACATATTTTGAGATGCTCGGAAACTTTTCTTTTGGTGACTACTTCAAAAAAGAAGCGACAAGCTGGGCTTATGAATTTATAACTGAGAAGCTAAATCTACCACTTGATAGACTGTGGTTCTCTATCTATCTTGATGACGACGAGGCTTTTGAAATTTGGACAAAGCATGTAGGTGTGCCTCAGGATAGAATTGTCCGTCTTGGCAAAGAGGATAATTTCTGGGAGATCGGTACAGGACCATGTGGGCCGTGTAGCGAAATTTATTTCGATAGAGGAGTTGAGGCAGGGTGCGGCAAAGAAGACTGTGCTGTTGGCTGTGACTGCGATAGGTTTGTCGAGTTTTGGAACCTTGTCTTTACCCAATTTGACTCAGACGGTGAGGGAAACTACACACCTCTTGCAAAACCAAATATCGATACAGGAATGGGACTTGAACGTCTTGCTTGTATAATGCAGGGTGTTGATAACCTATTTGAAGTCGATACCATGTCGAAAATTATGGGACATATCTGCAAAATAGCTGATGTGACCTATAAAAAAGATGAGAAAAAAGATGTTTCGCTTCGTGTTATGACCGACCATATTAGAAGCGCTACTTTCCTTATAGGCGATGGCGTTCTTCCGTCAAACGAAGGACGCGGATATGTTTTGCGCCGACTTATCAGAAGAGCTGCAAGACACGGCAGATTGCTTGGAATTACAAAACCATTCCTATTTGAAGTTTCAAAAACAGTTATTGAAGAGAATAAAGATGCATATACCGAAATAGCAAAAAAGGCAGACTATATCGAAAAGGTTATAAAAATCGAAGAGGAAAAGTTTGCGAAAACGGTATCTGGCGGTCTTGATATGCTCCGTGAGATAATGGATAAACTAAGCGCAGATGGGAAGATAATCATTTCTGGTGAAGTGGCATTTAAGATTTACGATACATTCGGTCTTCCGTATGACCTTGTAGATGAGATTGCACAGGAGAAGGGATTTGAAGTTGATAAAGAGAAATTCTTCTCATTAATGGAAGAGCAGCGAGCAAGAGCTCGTGAAAACAGAAAAGGCGCTTCAGATGCAGGATGGGTAGATGAGCTTGATATCTCAGCGTTTAATGCAGAGACTACATTTGTTGGATACCATCGACTTGAGTGTGAAACGAAAATTCTCGATATCATAAGCAAAGGGAAACTTGTTTCCAGTGCTTCAGTTGGCGAGCATGTTGCAATAACGCTTGAAAATTCACCATTCTATGTTGAGGGCGGTGGACAGGTAGGTGATATCGGATATATCGAGAGTGCATCTGCTCGTGTGCGTGTAATCGATACGAAAAAGCTAGGCCCCATGAACTGCTGCTTATGCGAAATTGAGAGCGGCGAAATTGAAGATGGTGAGATAGTCACAGCAAGAGTTGATAAAACTCGCCGTGCGGCTATTGCAAAAAACCACACAGCGGCGCATATGCTACAAGCAGCACTCCGCGAAGTGCTCGGCTCACATGTCCATCAGGCGGGATCTTATGTTGATGAGCAACGACTCCGTTTCGACTTTACCCATTTCTCGGCAATGACAGCTGATGAGGTAGCGGAAGTTGAGAAAAAAGTAAACGATGCAATTGTTTCGGCAACTGCAGTTACAGCGGTAGAAATGGCACATGCAGATGCTGTTAATAAAGGTGCGATCGCACTATTTAGCGAAAAGTATGGAGATATTGTTCGTGTTGTTGAGATTGAAGGATTATCGGTTGAGTTCTGCGGAGGCACACATATCGACAACACTGCAAAAGCTGGCGTATTCAAGATTATTTCAGAGAGTTCGGTAGCTTCTGGGGTTCGCAGAATTGAGGCAACAACAGGACTTTCGGTACTTAAAATGTTAAATGAGCTTGAAGAGCGGGTGAATGAGACAGCAGGCGTTTTACATGCAAATAACGCAGAAGATTTAATTCCAAAAGCAAAACAAACGGTAGCTGAGAATAAAAATCTATCAAAAGAGCTTGAGAGCCTTCGTGCAAAGCTTGCAACAAGTGATTTATCCGACATCCTTGAAAAGAAAAAGACAGTTGGTAAAGTTTCGTTTGTATCGGCAGTTTTAAAGGGAGATGCAAACAGCTTAAAGATGCTAGCAGACGCTATTAAAGAGAAAGACAGCTCTGTAGTTATAGCGGTTGCAACAAATGAAAACGTTCTAGTTGCGGCAGGTAGTGACGCAGTTGCAGCAGGTATAAAGAGCGGCGATATCCTAAAAGAGATTGTCAAAGTAACAGGTGGCCGTGGCGGCGGACGTGCTGAGAGTGCTATGGGTGGCGTTGGCGATATAAACAAATGGTCAGAGGGTATTGCTGCTGCAGAAAAATTTATTGAGGCTATTTAAAAAGGAGCGATTATCTGATATAATAACCTCATATGGTACCCAAAATCAAAGATTTTGACCATACTGAGAACATTGAATTATC
>CAYJGP010000125.1:0-5752 GCA_964369435.1 uncultured Oscillospiraceae bacterium
CCAAGACTGTATGTAAGCTGCGGATTTAACTTCTATTTTTACGCCACTATCACTAACTATATCGAAGCTATCCCAAGTTTGCATAATGCCGAGATTTGTGTTCACAGCGGTTGCTACAATAAATTCAGCGAGTTTTCCTCTTTCAATATTAAGCAGTAAGTCTGAATGGGCGAAACTCCAATAATCGGTGATATTGACATCCTTATCCATACCAATAAATTTCTCAGTGCCGATTTTTTTCTCTTGGATAACATCGAGGCTCATAAATATACCTGCTTTCAATTCTATACATAATATAAGTATTAAAGCCTTAAAACATAAAATATGTAATAAGGCTTTTTTGGTACGCCTGATGCGATTCGAACGCACGACCTTCAGAGTCGGAGTCTGACACTCTATCCAGCTGAGCTACAAGCGCATATATGAAAACTGCATTTTGCAGAAATCAACTTTTAATTGTTTGGTATTCAAATAGCGGTGATGTTGTTGCTGTGAGTTTGCTTTTCATCGATAAACTGGTCTGTTTAAAGCCTCTGTTACACATTGCGCCATAACTACAGTAGAGTTTTGGAGTTTCACTCAATGTTTGGCTTAGCTGAGGATTTAGATGGTTGTGGTGCTGCTTGGTTTTAATAATCGGATTTGATTGCAAGGTAGCGGTTTATGTGATCTAGTTTGTGAATTGACTGAGATTAATAATAACATATTTTGCATGGAAAATCAAAGTTATTTCCCTTAAAATTATGGGGATATCTATTTGCTGCAAAATTGCTACTTCTGCTAATTTGAATGAAAAAGAATGCCGAGAGGCCTAAATAGCTTGAAAAATATTGTAGGCATTGAGGATGATTAAAAGCGAAAGCACAACCATGAAGAATTTTTCCGTTACCTCGTCGTTCATTATGAGGTCGATTTTTCCGCCGATTATCGCACCTAAAACACCGCCTGTACACATTAAAACAAGTGTTGAGGTGCTAAATTCTGGCACAGCATTTGTTGCAAATGTTGTGAGTAAACTTGATATTTGAGATAGAAGTATAATGAAAAGCGAGTTTTTCGCTGTGAATTTTGGTGTCATAGAGAAGAAGTAGTATAATACGGCAATATTTATAGGGCCGCCACCTATCCCCAAAAACGACGATATACTGCCAAGCATAAATCCTATAACGCAGCAAAGCAATGTGTTTTGTACGTTTAGGCTTTTTATTGATGTCTTTTTAAGTATGTAGATGAAAACGCCGATGTTAATTACAAGCAGTATGCCTGACTGTATTAACGCAAGGTTTCCGGTGAGCATCGAGAACAAGCTTTTACCCACAATACCGCCAACGCTTGCGCCGATAGCAAGTGGCACGCTTACTCTGTAATTTAATTTAAGCTCACTTTTTCTGCCCCTCATAAACGACGAAACCGACATCGTTAAAACGGTGCATCCTGAAAGAAAGTTAACAACTGCAATGTCAAGACCGCTAAAAGCGTCCATAACAGGCTTAATTATTACGCCGCCACCGATACCGCTTATTGCGCCTATTGTTGAGGCGAGAAGTGCTATTACAAAAAATAGAACTACCAAAAAACCACTCCTATTGCATTAAGTTTGTGTTGTTTATATTATATTTTAAAGAAATATAATATAAAATAGCCATTTGTTCGCATGCCACGCAGTGGCGAGGACAAGGCATTAAAATAGGTTTATAAATAATCGAACGAATTGAAGATTGTTTATATTAGCTTCACTAATATAAACGCTTTATCTTATTGGTTTACGGCTCGCCGTTTCACGGCAACCGCCGTAAATACCTAATAAATAATTCCTTAGGATTATTTATAATATCTGTATATGCCACGCAATGACAAGCAAGGCGATAAGCTAATATAATATAGCTTTTTTAATTTTTACTATACTTACCCGATACTGAATTATAGCACATCTTTATGCTTTGGACAATATATTCATTTGCAGATAATTGATCTGCATAAATAGAGTTGGTCAAAGTGGAATTTGATGAAAAATAGATAAAAATGGATTGAATGTTTCATTTTAAATAATAATTTCCTTGAAAAAGTAAGAGGTCTGACCTATAATAGTATAGAGGTGTATATTATGGATAATTACAAAATTGAGCGAGTGGACTTAAAAACGCTTTGTGAGCGAGGAGTTTTAAATTACATTAGCTCGATGGACCTTTCGGTATCGAGCAAGATGCCAAGAGAAGAGGAACTTGCAAAAATACTGGGAGTTTCGCGTATTACTTTGCGTGAAGCATTGAATACCCTTGAAAATCGTGGAATAATATTTCGTCGGCACGGTAAAGGCACGTTTGTAAATACCTACTCTTTTGGTATTAAAGTGCCGCTAAATCCGGGTCTTAACTTTTATACGATGATTCGTGAGCGAAACTACACTCCGCACTCAGATCATATTTTCTTTGGTAGAGTGCCAGCGCCTAAAGATGTGGCGCGTGCTTTTAAGATAGCTACGGGCGATGAAGTTTATCTTTGTAAAAAGCTGTTTTGGGCGGATAAAATTCCATGCGCTTTTATTGAAGATTATCTCAATATCTCCAGATTTGGAGAGGAATTTGGCGCAGGGATTGAAGGATATAGTGCTAATATTTTTCAGTATATTTATGAGAACTCAAAGGTGAAGGTTGTAGGGGACAGCATTGAGATTGATACCGTTCTTTCAAATTTGCTCGATGACCTTAAGGTGTTTTCAAAAAACGAAAACCCGACCCCGATGTTGCTACTTCGAGGTGTTAACTACGATGAGAGCGGCGATGTGGTTATGTTTACAAATGAATATATAAATACCGAGATAATAAAATATAGCCAAACGAGAAAAAGAGAAATAGATTATTAATATAAGCCTTATTTTGCAAAGCTAGACGCAGTTGCAAGATAAGGCTCTTTTTTTGGGTCGGCGTGTCAAAGCTTGGGTCGGCGTGGCATAATTTGAGTGGGTAGTGTGGCGCAGTTTGAAGGGGTGATGTGGCGTAAACCAATAAGATAAAGCGTTTATATTAGTGAGCTAATATAAATTAGCTTAAACCCTACCCACGAGGGCCATATTGGTTAACATGCAAGACAAATGAGGTATCCATATTAGGGACATTTGTATCGCTGACAAACACAGCATCCAGGCTCGGCATATCAAGCAGAGGTGAAATGTCGTAAAGGTTCATATTATCCTCGATGCTTAAGTCTTCGAGGGCGGTGAGGGTTTGAAGGGGAGAGAGGTCGCTAAATCTATTGCTATCAAGATCTAACAACACAAGATCTGTAAGGGATGAAAATGGTGTGAGGTCGCTTATGTTGTTGTTATAAAGCGTTAGTTCTTGCAGGTTAGTCAGCTGACTGATAGTTTGCATATCCGCAAAGCTATTGTTATTATTGCTTCCCAAGTTGAGCACAGTCAGGTTATCGAGGGAAGTGAGTGGCGAGGCATCGCTTATCATATTGTGGTCTAAAATAAGAGTGTGCAACTCTTCAAGCTCTGCAAGAGGAGTAAGGTCGCTAATTTCATTGGTCATTAGGTTTATAACATTAAGAGTTTTGAGCTCTGAAAGTGCAGAGATATCAGAAATTTGATTGTTTCCGATATATAGTTCGGTCAGGTTGGTGCAATATGCTAAATCGTCAAGAGTTTTTATACCACCCTGTGTGCTAGGGATACTATAGTGGACATAAGAGGGAAGGCCATCGAAAAGGCTGTCGCCGTAGATTATCAGTTTTTCAATTAGTTCCATATGCTCTTTATGGATAGCGCCAACGGAAACTCCCAGATATTCTGAAATAAGCCTCTCCATTTGGACATCAGCGAACACTATAGGGTCTGAGTTTTCATCAATCTCTAAATTACCATATACGCCGCCGCCTGTGTCTTTCACAAAATTAACAGATATATACCTATCATCCATATATTCGTGGTCGATATAGTGTATGCTGACACTAACAGTATCTCCCTCGGCGCGTACCTTGATATCATAACCAACATATCCGCCGCTCATCGATAAGCCGCTCTCCAGAGTGGTGCTGTGACCGTCGAAAATCCAGTCGCCATTACCTTGTATTGTAAGAGATAAAGCTCCGTTTGAGTCGGTTGTGGTCATCTGAACATAGGTGCTCTCAGGAATCATTTCACCGAAATATGTTGAGTAGATAATGAAATCTGTGGCAATCCATTTTTGCTCTACACCATCGTTTGTGAGTAGACTTTGCGAGAGAAGTTGGCGAGATTCATCGTCGAGCCGGTAGTAAACGCCATTTTCTCTTGGATTTTCATCGTTGGTAGACACAAGGACATTTTCGTCTTCGTAGTAGAAGTAGAGCGGCTCGTTTGCGCTGCTTGCTTCACCATCAGGATAGAAAACTGCTTCTGCATGCAACGACTTCGACCCCTCGATAAAGGCGTATCCATTTCCGAGAAAGTTATCACCAAGAAAGTAGATATGAACTCCACTAGGACGATAACTTACTTCCATAACGCTATCAGTATCATATAAAGTGGTTCTCAGAAACTCCTCTTCATCTATATCTGAAGCGCCATCTATCTGACCATCATCTGAGTCATCTTGGATATCATGTGAGTCCTGTGAAGAATCGAGCTCTGAGCCAAGAGGTGTATCGCTATTATTACATCCAGTGAATAAAAGCACAGAAACCGCGAGTATCAGTATAAAAATTATCTTTTTCATATCAGTATCCTTTTTATTTGTTTTTTTTAAGTTTTACATAGATGAAAATAAAAGTCAAGTTAATGAGGGGGATAGTTGTGTAAAATCTTTTAAAATTGATGAGAAAATTAAAAGAGTATAGATAGCGATTAATTGCAGTGGAGACAAATTTTATCGATCGCAATATTAAAGGTTTCGTCTTTTGAGAAGTATATAATATAAACTCCTGTATTTTTATCTCTATTCATTATATAATAGAAGAAAAATAAACAGGAGGTAGATTTATGCAGATTTATGCTCATAGGGGGTACAGCGGAAAATATCCCGAAAACACGATGATAGCCTTTCAAAAAGCGGTAGAAGCAGGGGTGTTTGGAATAGAGCTTGATGTCCAGCTTGCTCGTGATGGGGTGCCGGTTATCATTCACGATGAGACCCTTGAGCGGACAACCGATGGCGTGGGGTTTGTAAAAGATCATACAGCGGCAGAGCTATCAAAGCTTTCGATAGTTGATATATATAATAAGGAAGAAAGTTTAAAAATACCAACCCTTGAAGAGTATCTTAATTATATAAAGGATAAAAATGTCGTAACTAATATCGAGCTCAAAACATCAGTTTTCTATTACACAGGAATTGAACAGAGAGTTATCGACCTTGTGCGAAAATATGATTTAACCGATATGGTAAGCTATTCATCGTTTAATCATGAAACTTTACAAAGAGTATTAGAAATTGATAAAAATAGCAAAATAGGCTTTCTCGTTGTTTCAAATATTATCGATGTAGAAAACTATCTTTTGGAAAATAATGCTTATAGCCTAAATGCCGTCTTTACCTATTACCTCGATATTAACAATGTCCGCCGACTACACGAAAATGGCATAAAAGCATTTGCGTGGACGGTGAACGGAGAGCAAGAGCTAGCTATTATGCGGAAAAACGGGGTTGATGTCGCGATAACAAACTATCCTGAAATGGCACTTTTAAAACAAAAATAAAAAAAATGTGAAAAAAAGTAAAAAAAGTGTTGACATAGTGTAGGTGGTGTGATATTATGATTAAGCCGCCAAACG
>CAYJGP010000126.1:0-5657 GCA_964369435.1 uncultured Oscillospiraceae bacterium
AGCAAAGCTGTTGCGGTTTTGTCTACAAATATGCCACAGGCATATTTGCGAGACGACAAAATAATTCTCAAAGAGATAATTTCTCTTTCACAAGAAAACACGCAATATCGAACTGTGGTCCTCACAGCAAAGCTGTTGCGGTTTTGTCTACAAATATGCCACAGGCATATTTGCGAGACGGCAAAATAGTTCTCGAAAAGATAATTTCTTTTTCACAAGAAAACACGCAATGTCGAACTGTGGTCCTCACAGCAAAGCTGTTGCGGTTTTATCTACAAATATGCCACAGGCATATTTGCGAGACGACAAAATAGTTCTCGAAGAGATAATTATATTAATATATTTATCACTGAAGTATTTCGTAGCAAAAAAGCTCTCGAAAAGATAATTATTGCACCATTTTACGGAGCTACATTTATTGTAGCTCCGTTATTTGTTTTATATAAAGGTAATAATATAAACAGGGTATCTGGGATGTCTTTATCTCACTCGATAAAGAAAAGTTATAATTAAAGAGGTATTTATGAAGCTAGTATCAATTGTTGTCCCTTGCTTTAACGAGCAAGAGGTCCTGCCGATATTCTATAAAGAGATGACAAAAGAGCTTGAAGGAGCGCCGTTTGATTACGAAATAGTTTTTGTAAACGACGGTAGCCGAGATAGTACGCTCGCTGTTCTAAAAGAGCTTGCAGAGAGTGACAGTAGAATGAAGTATATCTCATTTTCAAGAAATTTTGGAAAAGAAGCTGCTATGTTTGCGGGCTTTGAAGGGGCTCGTGGCGACTATATAGCGGTTATGGATGTTGATTTGCAAGATCCTCCCTCACTTCTGCGCTCGATGTTTGAAACACTTGAGGGTGGTGAGTTTGACTGTGTTGCAACAAGAAGGGTGACTAGAAAGGGAGAGCCTCCCATCCGCTCATTTTTTGCAAGAACTTTCTACAAGCTTATTAATAAGATTTCATCAACCGAAATAGTTGATGGTGCTCGCGATTTTAGAATGATGACAAGACAGATGGCAGATAGCATTATATCGCTTCGTGAGCGCAACAGATTTTCAAAAGGACTTTTCTCGTGGGTTGGGTTTAATACAAAATGGCTCGAATATGAAAACCGTGAAAGAGCTGCTGGCGAAACTAAATGGAGCTTTTGGAAGCTGTTTTTATACTCACTTGACGGAATAGTTGCATTTTCAACAGCGCCCCTTGCGGCAGCATCGGTACTTGGAGTTTTATTTTGCATCTTTGCGTTTATTATGATTGTCTTTTTTGTAGTGAGAACGCTTATCTTCGGCGACCCTGTTGCGGGATATCCGTCGTTAGTTTCATTTATACTCCTTATTGGCGGTGTACAACTGCTCACATTTGGTGTGCTTGGTCAGTATATGGCGAAAACCTATCTCGAAACAAAAAACAGACCTATCTATATAACGAAAGAGAGCAATATAGATGAAACTAATTAATAGCCATCGCAAGCTTGCTCTGTTTTGCGGTGGAGCTGTTTTGGATTTTCTGCGACGGTGAATGGTGAGGCGGCGGAGATTTATAAAGTTCAAGGTGGGTTTATAGGTATAGCTGCCAATGCGGGTGAGAATACAATTGAATTTGTATACACCCCGAAAACGCTTGTTTTAGAGATTGTTTTGATGATGATTGGTGTGATGACACTTATTATTTATATCTTCTACGATAGGATTAAAAAGAGGGTTTTTAATGGTAAAGATAGGGAATAGTTGGGATGATATCTTAAGCGATTTATGGGAGAGTGCGGATTATAAGAAACTGCGTGCTTTTTTAGTTTCGGAGTATAAAAGCAGCAAGATTTACCCGTTGGTAGACGATATTTTTAATGCACTAAAACTCACACCGCCAGAAAAGATAAAAGCGGTAATTATAGGGCAAGACCCATATCACGGACAAGGACAGGCGGAGGGGCTGTGTTTTTCGGTTAAGGATGGGGTTTTGCATCCGCCGAGTCTTAAGAATATATTTAAAGAGATAGACTGCGAATACAGTTGTGGTATTCCAAAAAGCGGAAGTCTTGCACAGTGGGCGAGAGATGGAGTTTTGCTTTTAAATACCATACTTACTGTGCGAGAAGGCTCTCCACAAAGCCATAGCGGCAAGGGGTGGGAGCTTGTTACCGATAGAATAATTTTAGAGGTAGAGAAGCTCGATAAACCTATTGCTTATCTTCTTTGGGGGAATAATGCTATTTCAAAGAGGGCGCTTGTCACGAACAGAAAACACGAAGTTTTCACAGCGCCGCATCCGTCCCCTTTATCTGCTCATCGAGGTTTTTTTGGTTGTAACCACTTTAAGCTCTGTAACGAATTTTTAGCGAGAAATGGTGAGAGCGAGATAAATTTTGCGAATAGTTAGAGGAAGAGATGTTTTGCTTATGTCGAGTATAGTGTGAAAGCAAGAAGTTTTGCTCTGTGATACTTGCAGAATATTCATAAGTTTATTTGAAACGACTAGTTTAATTGTTGATATTTTTAAAGGGTGGGGTGTGGAATTTGGCGCACCGCCCGCCACGGCGGTGCTTTGCACCGCAAAAAAGAGAGAAAGCTTAATATAAGCTTTCTCTCTTTTTTAAAATCGAAGATTTTCGTGGCGGGCGGCAGCTAGCATATCGCAAACTTAAAAGTAAAGTGGAAATAGATCAAAATATATCTGCAATAGGCGCAGCGAAATACCATAAACAGTTTAATTCACTAGTCATTCTTTGCGCCACTCCTCCTCAGCATCTGCGAAACAAATGATATGGCTTCTCTAAACTGTCGCCTATATACAATCGTCGATAAAACCCAAAGTGAAAGACCAACAGCTGCTTTTATAGCAAAATTATCATAGAAAAATGTTGCTAAAACCGCAGATGATATTAATAAAATCATCCCGAGCGCTGTCCTCTTATATTTTTCAAGTGATTTGTAAAACCGCTGAGCGATAATAGTTCTGAAGATAAACATAATAAGATTTGCAAAAAACAGTGAATAAGCGGCGCCTAAAATTCCAAACTGTGGCACTAGTAAAACACAGCCAACAATATTCGAGATAGCGCATATAATCATCGCCACCATATCAATATAGCTCTTACCCTCGATAGTTATACCATAAACTGTTGTCTCGCTTATGATAAGAAGGGTGGGTGATAGAAGCATAATCCCCATAATAGAAGCTCCGGAAGCATAGTCGGGGCCAAGTATCATAAATAGGATGTCCCAAAAAATTATAATACCGCCAATAGCGATTAAAACCCCATAGAGCAGATAGTCGTGAACGGCAATAATAGTCTTTTGAGCTGTTTTGTAGTTTTGGTAGATAAATGCCGACCAAAATGTTGCAAATCCTGCCTGAATTACCGATATTATGTTTGAGACAGTTGCAACGTTTGTGAAAATACCTAAGGCAAAATCTCCAACATAACGACTGACGATAAGCTGGCTTATAAAGGTGTTTAGCCAGAGGAGTACCGAGGTCGGACAAAGAGCAATACCGTATTTAAAGAGTGGCTTAAATATAGAAACTTTGAAAAAGCCTTTTTCTGGAAGCATTTTACGACCTTTGGCAAACCAAAAAAGAGTGGTAAAAGCGATCATTCCGATAACGTTTAAAACGATAACGCCCTCAAAAGTTGGGTTAATAAACGCAGCAGAGAGGAAAAATACTCTCGTGAAAAACTGTTGTGCAATACTCTGAACAGAATACATTCTGATATTACCTTCCATGCGGTAGGTAATGTTTATAAACCGAGCGATTGAAAGACAAAATACGTTTGCGAATATCATATAGCTTGCAAGTGGCGAGGAAAAACCGAATATCGCCATAGAGATAGGGGAGGCAAAGAATAGAGAAGCGATAATCGACACTGCAAAGACAAAAACAGTCGAAACACTAAAGCAGATTCCAAATATTGTCCTACTCGAAACACCAAACCTATCATCTGAAAAATATCTAATATAGCTGTGATCAAGACCTAAGACACAACCGTTCATAATAAGGGTTGAGACGGTGATAAACATATTGACAGGGCCTAGCACATCTGGGGTTAAAAGCCAGCTCGAAGCTATTATTGCAACACCATAAATAAGGAAATTAACCCAAGTAGCAATAGAGTATTTAAAGACCGAGAGGAGAAAGCTCTCAGCGGTAACTTTATCTGCGTTCATATTTAAAAAGCAGTCCTTTCATCTTCGCAACAAGGCGTTTTCGTGCACTCTTTGAAATATAGTCTTTTTTGATATAACCTAAAATTCTATCGGTATATTTTGCAACTGAAGGAACGATTTTGCGAAACCAGAGTGGGTTTATTTTGCAAACTCTCATAAAGTGAAAAACATAGAGAGAGAGCCATTTTGGGATAGAGTATCGTCCCTTGAATTTTGAAAACGGCTTAGAGAGGTCATCTCTTTTCAAAACCTCTTCACACAAATCGCATATCCGCATATAAGCTGGATAGTCGGTATAGTTATAGTGGTAGTTCAAAAGTTCGAGATCTATTGGGAAAGGTGGGTTTTTGGCGGTTGTTGTTTTGATGAAATCATCATAGTTATCAATTTCTGCTACCCATTCATAGATAACAGGATCAAAAACTTGGCTAATCGGGTACGGCCTTAAAACATGCGCCGATTTTCCAGCAAAATAAACCTCGGGTATGGAGGTGCTCATCCAGCTGTAGATGACATCAGATGCAACTATCCACTCTCTTATCGAGAGTTCTGAAATAACACGAAACCTCGGATATTTAGAAGAGAGCTCTCGAAGGATAGGACTATCCCATTCGCTCGGATGTGGTCGATATATAACTATCGAGTCGTCATCGCTCTCGTTTAGATACCGCTCAAACCAACTTAAAGTATCGGTCATTGAGGCGAGGGTCAAATCGCGAAAAGCAGGGTAATCAAACCCTGTTATCTTGCTCATCTCATCAAGCTCTTCAACCGTCATATAAGCTGCGGTATAGCTGCTGATTATAAGAAGCCAATTTTTTGTGCTATCAACATCGTATTTTTCGCCAAGCTTCTCTTTCCCAAAAAACATCTCTGCAAACGGTTCTCTAAAAAAATCATAGTGAACAGGACCTGTAACATAGGCATTTTCAGGCGGCAGTCCATTTCTAATAAGCCTGTCTTTTGAAGCTTCACCCCAACATGTATGCAAACATAGGGCAGCGGCTTCTTTTGAGTTATAGAAGTCCATATCTTCCTGGTCTCTTGATAGAACCTGCTCCCAGTGCAGATTTATAACCTTATTGTGAGTTCCAACATTATTGTAGACAAAGCTGTTTAACGTCTCATTATCATACATCGCTGAGGTCAAAATAACTTTTGGTTTGTTATATGTTAAATAAGAGAGCTTTCGGGTATCCAAAAGCTGGTGGATAGCGACCTTATATCCTCGGCGCTCAAGCTCCGCCGCTATTAGCGCATCACTTTCAATCTCGCGCACAATATGCTCATATAATATCAAAAAATCTAGCATTTAAGCCTCCGAAACAAAATTTATATCAATTATACCATATTATGGGGAAAAGTGCGATTAGCTTTTGAATTTTAAAAATTGGTATATTTTAAAATATTGACCACTATTTGACAAACTCTGCAAAAAATGTTGATTTAAGGGGCAAAATCTATTATAATAGGTTTGTTAAGTTTA